>NZ_JBQENZ010000009.1:0-242217 GCF_052044935.1 Ensifer sp. 22460 | reverse complement strand
GAAAGAACCCTTTCGAGTTCCTCACGAGCTCCGCCGCCCACGTTTCTCTTTCTCTATATTCAATTGTCAAAAAACCGACGAACTCACCGTCCGTCAAACCGTTTCCTCAAAGCCCGAAACTCGCGTCCCAGACCCCAAAATCAGCCTCAGCCAACCAGGGAAACTCTAGAGCGAAGGTCGTCGTCGCCAGCAGCGCCGCCGCCCTCGTCAGTGATCGGGCTTATAGACCCCCATCCTCACAGACGTCAACAGCGATCTTCAAAAAAACTTCAAAAAAGAACAAGCCATTGAATCTAAATGACTATTTCGACTGTTGATAAACTCTGTCGATTTCGAGGAGCGGAAACACGGGCGTTTGCGGCGCAAATCACCCCTTGGCCACGAAGAGACCCATCCCGGCATCACTCGACACGGATTACGATCGCGATATGCGCCGCATGCCCGTCATCAGCGACGCAGTTTCCCGGGTGAAATCCGCCCGGTGTTCCCGAACGATCTGCATCAGGAATTCGCGCACCGCCCTTACCCGCGGCACCGCGACCAGATCCCGGTGGCAAACCAGCCAATAGGTGCGCTTGAGCTCAATCTCTTCAGGCAGGACGATCTCCAAGTCTTCTTCCTGCTGCGCGATGAAGTACGGCAGCACGCATAGTCCCAGCCCCTGCCGCACAGCCTTTAGCTGCGTCAGGATGCTCGAACTCTGGAAATGAGCATGCAGGCCCGGCTGGAGTTCTCCCAGATAATCGAGGCCCGGCGCAAAGATCATGTCTTCGATATACCCGACGAAGCGGTGCGCGGCGAGGTCGTTGCGTCCGGTGATCGGCGGATGTTTCGAGAGATAGCTGCGCGCGCCATAGACATGCAGCGTATAGGGCGTCAGCACCTCGGATTGGTAAGGTCCGGCTTTCGGCGCCGTCAGCGCCACCTGGATATCCGCTTCCTTGCGCGATAGCGACATGATCTGCTGGATCGCCACCAGTTCCAGCGAGACGTTCGGATAGTTTTCGGCAAAATCCGCCAACCGATCGGCCAGGAAGAAATTGCCGAAGCCTTCAAGCGTGCTCAACCTCACGACGCCGCGCTGCGCCGTCAGGCCATCATTGATGTCGAGCTGCAATTGTTCGGTCTCGCGCTCGATCCGCTCGGCGGTTTCGATGAAACGCTTGCCCATGCCGGTCAACACGTAGCCGCGCGGATTGCGCTCGAACAGCTTGACCTTGAGCGCGAACTCCAGCCGATCGATGCGACGCGAGACCGTGGCATGGCTGGTCCTCAGGCGTCGGGCCGCCGTCGACAATTGTCCGGTACGGGCAACCGCGAGAAAGAACTGCAGATCGTCCCAGGTGAAATTCGGATTCATCGCCACCCCCATCTGTTCGAAAATGAACAGATCCTGTTTCGCAATTTACGGTCCAGGCCGCTTGCATCCAAGCGGTTTTTTCCGGATTGTAGTCGCCGGAGCCGACATCTGAGGAGCATGTCTGGCCAATTATGAACAGAACGAAACGGCACCGCCATCCGCGCAGAGGAGCCCGCGTACATTCCTACGCGCCCGTTTCGCGGCGGTTCCCGAACACCAAGAGAACCCAATGGACACGTTCGACTATATCGTCGTCGGGGCGGGTAGCGCCGGCTGCGTGCTTGCCAATCGCCTTTCCGAAAACTTGAGCCATCGCGTGCTGCTGCTCGAGGCCGGCGGCCGCGACAACTACCACTGGATCCACATTCCGGTCGGCTATCTCTACTGCATCAACAATCCGCGCACCGACTGGTGCTTTACGACGGCCGCCGAAGAGGGCCTCAACGGCCGTTCCCTCGGCTATCCCCGCGGCAAGGTGCTTGGCGGCTGCTCCTCGATCAACGGCATGATCTACATGCGCGGCCAGGCGCGCGACTACGACCATTGGCGCCAGCTCGGCTGCACCGGCTGGGGCTGGGACGACGTGCTGCCGCTCTTCAAGAAGTCGGAGGACCACTATAAGGGTGCCAACGACATGCACGGCGCTGGCGGCGAATGGCGGGTGGAAAGGGCCCGCGTGCGCTGGGACGTGCTCGACGCGTTCCAGAAAGCCGCCACCGAAGCCGGCATTCCCGAAACGCCGGATTTCAACCGCGGCAGCAACGAAGGCTCCGGCTATTTCGACGTCAACCAGCGCTCCGGCATCCGCTGGAACACGGCGAAGGCGTTCCTGCGCCCGGCGCAGAAGCGCGGCAACCTGACGGTTCTGACCAAGGCGCATGTGCGCAAGCTGATCATCGAAGGCGACCGCGTCGCCGGTGTCGAGTTCCAGCATGATGGCACGGTCAAACGCGCCCGCGCAGCCCGCGAGACCGTGCTTTCCGCCGGCGCGATCGGCTCGCCGCAGATCCTTGAGCTCTCCGGCATCGGCCGCGGCGACGTGCTTCAGGCCAACGGCATCGAGGTCCGCCACGAACGCGCGAACGTCGGCGAGAACTTGCAGGATCATCTGCAGCTGCGCATGGCCTACAAGGTGACGGGCGTGCCGACGCTCAACGAAAAGGCCAATTCACTCTTCGGCAAGGCGTCGATCGGGCTGGAATATCTGCTGAAACGCTCCGGGCCGATGGCGATGGCACCAAGCCAGCTCGGGATCTTCACCCGGTCCGGCCCGGAGAAGGAAACGCCCGACCTGCAATATCACGTGCAGCCGGTCTCGCTCGACAAGTTCGGCGAACCTGTTCATTCTTTCCCGGCGATCACCGCCAGCGTTTGCAATCTGCGCCCGGAAAGCCGCGGCTCGGTGCACCTCAAAGGCCCGGACTTCGCCGCGGCACCGGACATCCGGCCGCGCTACCTGACCGCAGAGGCCGATCGCAACGTCGCCGTCAGCGCCATCCGCCTGACGCGGCAGATCGTCAAACAGCCCTCCTTCGCCCGCTTCAACCCGGTCGAGTTCAAACCGGGGCCATCCTACGAGACGGAGGACGACCTGAAGCGCGCCGCCGGCGATATCGGCACGACGATCTTTCATCCGGTCGGGACCTGCCGCATGGGCGCTGACGCTGAAAGCGTTGTCGATCCCGAACTGCGCCTTCGCGGCCTCAAGGGGTTGCGCATCGCCGACGCCTCGATCATGCCGACGATCACCTCGGGCAACACCAATTCGCCGACGATCATGATCGCCGAAAAGGCCGCCGCCATGATCCTGGCAGCCAATCGCTAGCGAAAATGCGGGGTGGTTTTGCGTCAACGAATGCGACATCCAATGTGATCGAAGGTGCTGATTCGACGCCGGATTCGGCCCGGAGAGCGGCAGCGGATAACGGTAAACTGGCCGAAATACGAGGCGAAACGCTTAAATCACGGGCCTTGAACCCCTATATCAGGCCCTGATGGCTCAGTTTTGAGCCCAAGCAAGAATAGGGGTTGTGATGGCAATGCAGCGATTTGGGCGTCTTGGACGAGCTCTGGCAATGATGGCGATTGGCTTGACCGTCGCGTTGACAGTTGTAGACGTCGCCGAAGCGCGGCGTTCGGGTGGCGGTTTCGGTAGCCGCGGCACCCGCACCTTCTCGCAGCCGCCCGTTACCCGCACGGCGCCGACCAACGCGGCACCGATCGACCGCTCGATGACGCCGCGCCAGGACGCCGGCCCCACCGCCACCAATCCGGCGGCCGGCCAGACGCGCCCGAACGCTACCCAGCCGAACGCCCGTCCGGGCTTCTTCAGCGGCTTTGGCGGCTCGCTGCTCGGCGGCCTCATGGTCGGCGGCCTGATCGGCATGCTGATGGGCGGCGGCTTCGGCGGTGCGGCCGGTTTCCTCGGCCTGATCGTGCAGATGCTCCTCATCGGCGGTCTGATCATGCTTGCCATGCGCTTCTTCGGCCGCAACCGCCAGCAGACGGCCTATGCGGGCCCGTCCGAGCGGTCGTCGGCTCAGCCGAACGGCATGCCGTCGTTCAAGATTCCGAGCATCGGTGGCGCCCAGGCCGGCGGTCAGGCGAACGCGCGCCCGACGGCAGCACCTGCACCGGCCCCCGTCACCGACGGCCCGGCTGACGAAATCGGCGTCCAGCAGGCCGACCTCGAACAGTTCGAAAAGATGCTGAAGGACGTGCAGGCGGCCTACGCCGCTGAAGACTACGGCACGTTGCGTCGCCTGACGACGCCGGAAGCCATGTCCTACCTCGCCGAAGAGCTGAGCGACAACGCGACGAGCGGCGTCAAGAACGATGTGCGCGACGTGCACCTTGTCCAGGGCGACGTGGCCGAGGCCTGGTCCGAAAACGGGACCCACTACGCGACCGTTGCCATGCGTTACGAAAGCATCGACGTGATGCGAGACCGCGCCACGGGCAAGGTCATCAGCGGTGATCCGGACAAGCTGACCGAAGCGGTCGAGCTCTGGACCTTCGTCCGCAAGCCGGGCGCGGAATGGCAGGTTTCGGCGATCCAGGGCGTCAGCCACGACTGACGCGAAACAGAGTCTATGAGAAAGGCCCGGTCGGCATCGCCGCACCGGGCCTTTTCATTTTCAGGATCACATTTTCCCACGATCAAACGATGGCCGGAACCGACTCCGATGGCGCGAGAATGTGGGTGATCAGATCCCGGAGCCAGCGGTGGGCGGGATCGCCGTCGCGCCGTCGATGCCAGATCTGACGGAACGAAAAAGACGGGATGGCGAAGGGCGGATCGAAGACGGTCAGTGACCCGGCCTCAGCATCACGCGGTAGGATGCGGCGTGCCACCGTAAGCACCATGTCCGTGCCGAGAACCAGGCCGGGCGCAGCACTCCAATGGGGCAGCGCCAGCACGATGCGGCGTTTGTGCCCCGCGGCCGCCAGCGCCAGGTCGATCTCGTTGCCGGTGTCGCCGCGCAGCGAAACGAGAATATGCGGCCGCTCCAGATAGGCCGTCAAATCCATCGCCTTTTCGCCACCAAGGCTCGCGCCATCTGCCAGGCAGGCGAAGTGTTCCTTAAACAGGAGCGATGTCCTCAGATCCTCGACCAGCGTCGGAAACACCCCGAGCGCCAGATCGATCTCGCCGTCGACAACTTGCGACATCATCACTTCGCGGCTCGCCTGGCTGACGATGAGATCGACGTACGGCGCTTGCCGGCGCAGCACCGCCATCAAGCGCGGCAGCAGAACGAGGGCGGCGTAGTCGGACATCGCGAGCCGAAAGATATGGCGCTCCATTGCCGGATCGAACGGCTGAGAGCCCATGAGCTGGCGCATGTGCGCCAGGGCCTCGGCAAGCTGTGGCGCGATCTCCAGCGCCCGCACCGTCGGTTCAAGCTGTCCGCCATGGCGCACCAGCAAGGGATCGTCGAAAAGAGCTCGCAAGCGCGCCAGCGCATGACTGACCGCCGGCTGGCTCTTGTTCAGCCGCAGGGCCGCACGCGACACATGGCGTTCCGCCAGCAGCGCATCGAGCACCACCAGCAAGTTCAGGTCGATTCCACCGAGATTATTCATGGGGCGAATGTAACACGTACGAAATTTGAATTTCCATTCCTGACATCGATACGAGAGGATGAGGCAATCAAGAAGGAAAAAACAATGCCCACTCTCTCCTCCCTCCTCATGCTTGCCGCGGCGATCTTCGCCGGCGCCGTCGTCCCCCTCCAGGCCGGCGCCAATGCCAACCTTGGCCGCCTCCTCGGCCATCCGCTCTGGGCGACCACCGTCTCGCTCGGTGTCAGTCTCGCGCTCATCCTGCCGATGCTGATCGCGTTGCGGGCGCCGTTGCCCAGCCTTGCGGCGGCATTCAAGGGTCCGTGGTGGATCTGGATCGGCGGCGCCGCCGGCGTGATCTATATGACCGCTGCTCTCCTCCTTGCGCCGAAGCTCGGCGCGGCAAGCTTCATCGTCGGCGTCATCGCCGGCCAGATGGCGGTCTCCCTGCTGATCGATCACTTCGGCCTGATGGGTTTCCCCGCAAAGCCGGTCAATGCGGCGCGACTGACCGGCCTGCTCTTCATCGTCGGCGGCATGGTGATTACACAGATCGCCAATGTTGTTCCGGCATTGGCCAACGCAACGCGATAGCGGATAGCCTCAAAGCATGGCGCGGGCGGCTACCGACCGCTGAGCGACGTCTCCGAACCAAAAAGATCAACGCCAGCCGTAACTTGCGACTGGCGCGCTTTGCATAGACTGGCCATACTTGCTCCGGGCTAAAAAGGGGTTATGGCATGCAGGATCGGCTGTTCATTGGCGGAAAATGGGAAAAACCGCGGCGCGGCGGCACGCTCGACGTGGTCGACCCGGCAACGGAAGAGGTCATCCACCGGGCGCCGGCCGCGACCTATGAAGACGTGGACAGAGCCGCTAAGGCCGCCCGCATCGCCTTCGACAGCGGTTCCTGGCCGAAACTGTCAGGCACTGAGCGTGCCGTCTATCTCCGGGCGATCGCTGCGAAGATCGAAGAGAAGCGCCACTCGCTGGCGCGGCTCGAAGTCGCCGACAACGGCAAGCCGCTGCCTGAGGCGCTCTGGGACATCGACGACGCCGCCGGCTGCTTCCGCTTCTATGCCGGCCTCGCAGAGGAACTGGACGCCGATCCGGAGGAGACGATCCCCGTCGGCGACAGCCGCTTCACCGCACGCGCCGTGCGCGAGCCACTCGGCGTGGTCGGTGCCATCACGCCCTGGAACTATCCGCTGCTGATGGTCTCCTGGAAAGTGGCGCCGGCGCTTGCCGCCGGCTGCACCATCGTGCTCAAACCCTCGGAACTGACGCCTCTGACGGCGCTTGAGCTTGGCGTCATTGCCGAGGAAGTCGGGCTGCCGCCCGGCGTGCTCAATATCCTCACCGGCACCGGCCAGGATGCCGGCCAGCCGCTCACCGAGCATCCGCTGATCGACAAGCTCGCCTTCACCGGCTCTGTCGTGACCGGCCGCAAGGTGATGATGGCCGGCGCTCAGGACATCAAGAATGTCAGCCTCGAACTCGGCGGCAAGTCGCCCTTCGTCGTCTTTGCCGACAGCGACATCGACAAGGCCGTCGAATGGATCATGTTCGGCATCTTCTGGAACCAGGGCCAGGTCTGTTCGGCAACCTCGCGGGTGCTGGTCGAGGAGGAGATTTACGAGACCGTCGTCAGCCGTCTTTGCGAAGAGGCCGCGAAGATCAAGATCGGCAATGGCCTGGAGGACGGCACGTTGCTCGGGCCGATCGTTTCGAGAGGTCAATACGACAAGGTTATCGGCGCCATCGATCGCGCCCGGCAGGACGGTGCCACGGTCGCTGCAGGCGGTGGCCGCCCGGCCGGCCTCAACAGCGGTTACTTCCTCGAGCCGACCGTGCTGACCGACATGCGCGAAGACAGCTTCGTCTGGCGCGAGGAGATCTTCGGCCCAGTCGTCTGCGTCAAGCCGTTCCGCGAAGAGGCGGACGCGATCCGCATGGCCAATGACAGCCGCTTCGGTCTCGCGGCGGCTGTCATGTCGGCTGACCGCGAGCGTTGCGAACGCGTCGCCCGGGCTTTTCGCGCCGGTATCGTCTGGATCAACTGCTCGCAGCCGACCTTCCCCGAGGCTCCCTGGGGCGGCTACAAGCAATCGGGCATCGGCCGCGAGCTCGGCCGCTGGGGCCTTTCGAACTATCTCGAGACCAAGCAGATCACCAGCTTCGACACCGACGAACCCTGGGGCTGGTATATGAAGGGATAGGGACGATCAGGGGCGCAGAAGCGCCCGGCGTCAAATTCCTTTCATGCGTCTGTGAAATAAGCCGACTAACGATAGAATTTGCAAAGCTGTCGGTGGACACATCGTATCGGAGGGTCAGATGAACAGGTCGAACGACGAGATCGAGACGCAGGACTGGCTGGAAGCGGAACTGGCCGACACGCTCGACGAAGACTACGAACTCGAGCTTTCAGAACCGGCGCTCTCTGAGGAGATCCGCAAGATCTATCGCAAGAGCCACCCGCCGACGATCCCGCGCATCGATTACTTCCGCGCGCTGCTGAAGCTGCAGTCGGAGCTGATCAAGCTGCAGGACTGGGTGGTCTACCACAAGGAAAAAGTGGTGGTGATCTTCGAGGGGCGTGACTCCGCCGGCAAGGGCGGCGTCATCAAGCGCATCACCCAGAGGCTCAATCCGCGCGTCGTGCGCGTCGTCGCGCTGCCGGCACCCTCCGACCGTGAAAAGACGCAATGGTATTTCCAGCGCTACGTGCCGCATTTGCCGGCCGGCGGCGAGATCGTGCTCTTCGACCGCTCCTGGTACAACCGCTCCGGCGTCGAGCGGGTCATGGGCTTTGCCGCCGAAGATCAGGTCGAGCAGTTCTTCAACGACGTCCCTGAATTCGAGCGCATGCTGGTGCGTTCGGGCATTCGGCTGGTCAAGTACTGGTTCTCGATCACCGATGAAGAACAGCAGATGCGCTTCCTTGTGCGCATCCATGATCCGCTGAAGCAGTGGAAGCTGTCGCCCATGGACCTGCAATCGCGGGTGCGCTGGGAGGGCTATACCAAGGCCAAGGAAGAGACCTTCGCCCGCACCAACATTCCGGAAGCGCCCTGGCATATCGTCGAAGGAAACGACAAGAAGCGTGCCCGGCTCAACTGCATCGATCATCTTCTGACGCAGTTCCCCTACGAGGAGGTGCCGCACGAGGAAATCTCGCTGCCGGAACGCGTCTTCAACCCGGATTACGAGCGCAAGGTGCTGCCGCCGGAACTCTACGTGCCGTCGAAGTACTGACGGCGGGGCTACTGCATGTCTCCTTAAATCGACCTCGATTTAAGGACGAAGACATGCAGCAAATCAAAGTGCTACAGCGACCTTCGCGCGTCTGATAAGACGCGCGGCGCTGTAGGACCTTCCCCCGTTCCCAGTTGAAAGCGAGGCGGCACCCGCCCGCCTCGCTTGCAATATCCTCTCGAAAATCAGAGATTGCCGTGAAACGACAGTTTCATGGAATCGACATGAGCCCCAAAGAACGCTCCTTCCTCACGCGCGTCCGCCAGGTGCTGCCGGAGCTGCATCCGGCCGAGCGGCGGCTGGGGGATTTCCTTTGCGATTTTCCCGGCGAGGTCGCGAGCTACTCGGCCCAGGAGCTGGCGGCGCTGGCGCATGTGTCGAAGGCGACCGTCTCCCGCTTCATCCAGCGCTTGGGCTACGACAACTACGAGGAGGCGCGCCGTCATGCTCGCGCCGACAAGCAGACGGGCTCGCGGCTGTTCCTTGCGACTGCCACCGACAGCGGCGGCGAACAGTCGCTCTCCTCACATGTGGCGCAAGGCGTGGCCAACATCGAGGCGACCTTTCTCGCCATCTCCGAGACCCAGGTGACGGCGGCGGCAAACGCCATTCTCGGCGCCCGCAAGGTCTGGGTCATCGGCTTCCGCGCCAGTCATTCCTTCGCCACCTATCTGCAATGGCAGATGACCCAGGTGGTCGAGCACATCGCCGCCATCCCCGGCGGCGGCCAGACGCTCGGCGAACATCTGGTCAGCATCGGCCGCGACGATGTCGTGATCCTCTTCGGGCTGCGCCGGCGCGTCTCCCTCATGGAGCCGATTCTCGGACAGCTGGAAAAATCCGGCGCGCGGCTGCTCTACATCACCGACGAGGGCGTGCCCTTCCTCAACCAGGCGGAATGGCATTTCCGCTGCCAGACACTGGCGCCAGGCCCCCTCTTCAACCACGTCTCGGTCATGGCGCTCTGCCATCTCTTGACGACACGATGCATCGAAATCGCCGGCACTGCCGGTCGAAATCGGCTGCGTGGCATCGAAGCCATCAACGATGCGCTCGAGGAATTGTGAGCGTAGATTGGGCAGCGGCCTGAAACGCCAGATTATTTTTTGCACATAAGAAATCTCAGTTTCGTTCGCTTGCGACACGACAGCCAGCCTCCAAGCCGCTGACTGCAAAAGAGAAACTGTGGTTTCTCTTGAGATGGCACGAAACCTGCATTCCACGAATTTTATGCAGCGAAGGGCTCCTTCCTTTCGCAGTGCATCAC
Source organism: Ensifer sp. 22460 (assembly GCF_052044935.1). Classification (NCBI taxonomy): domain Bacteria; kingdom Pseudomonadati; phylum Pseudomonadota; class Alphaproteobacteria; order Hyphomicrobiales; family Rhizobiaceae; genus Ensifer; species Ensifer sp. 22460. The sequence goes on along the minus strand of NZ_JBQENZ010000009.1, from coordinate 232,267 downwards.
AGAATCTTCTATGAAACCTCAGTTTCATGATGTAGATTTCATGAAACTGAGTTTTCACATTTTCACGTTGTTAAGCCATAAAGGGGAACGAACCATGGCAGCGGAAAATATGGTGCCGTCCGGCAGGTCATCGCCGGTCATCAGACAGTTGGAATCAGCCTTCACCAAAATTGGCGTCACCGGCGCCCACAAGCAGATCCTCGCCCTCGTGCTCATCGGCTGCCTGTTCGACAGCTTCGAGCAGAACACCATCGGCGTCGCCGGCCCGATCCTGAAGGAACATTGGGGGCTCACAGGCACCGACATCGGCTTCCTCAACACCATCACCTTCGGCAGCGCCGCCATCGGCCGCCTGCTCTCCGGTATCCTTGGCGACCGCTACGGCCGCCGCGTGATGCTGACCATCAACCTCCTGCTTTTCACCATCGGTTCGGCCGCCTGCGCCATGGCGCCGAACTTCGCCACCCTCTGCTTTGCCCGCGCCATCGTCGGCTTCGGGGTCGGCGGCGAGATCTCCACGGCGGTCACGATGCTGTCGGAATTCTGCTCGCCAAAATTCCGCGGCACGGCAGCCGGCCTCGTCAATGTCGGTGCTGGCGGTTTCGGCAACTTCCTGGCACCTGCCTTCGGCCTGATGATCTTCACCCTCTTCCCGGGTGAAAACAGCTGGCGCTGGCTTTTCGCCTCGCTTGCTCTGCCGGCCCTGCTTGTCGTCTTCTATCGCCGTTTCGTGCCGGAAACACCGCGTTTCCTGGCATCACAGGGCAAGATCGACGAGGCCAATAAGGTGCTTTCGATCCTCGCCTCCGGGTCGCTGCGCCCGCGCAACCTCAAGGTCCAGGAATATCTGACCAAGGACCACCTCAAGGACCAAGAACCGGCCAAGAGCGACTGGAAGGAACTCTTCCGCGCGCCCTTCATCGGCCGCACCGTCCCGGTCGCCATCGCCATCCTGATGAGCTACGGCGCCCAGCTCTCGGTGCTCACCTTGATGCCGATCATCTTCGTGTCCATGGGCTACACGCTCCAGGGAAGCCTGCTCTACAGCATGATCATCCAGAGCGGCAGTGTGCTCGGTGCTATCGCCGCCTCGATGTTCGGCTATTACTTCCCGCGCAAGAGGGTGCTGACCCTGGGTGCCGTCTTCGCCTGCCTTGCGGCGGTCTCGATCGCCTATCTCGGCACCAACATCTATCTGGTGCTGATGTTCGGCGCGATCTTCCAGTTCTTCGTGCTCTTGCTCAACACCTCGATCTGGATCTATGCGCCCGAACTCTTCCCGACCCGCATCCGCGCCTTCGGCGTGGCGCTGATCCTGGCAACCGGCTCGGCCGCGGGCTCCTTCATCCCAACCATCGCCGGCGCGCTCTTCGACGTCTACGGCATGGTCGGGGTCTTCGGTCTCGCCGCCGGCATGTATGCGGTCTTCGCCTTCTGCATCCAGCTCGGGCCCGAGACCTATGGCATGTCGATGGAAGACCTGACCCAGCCTGCCGATGCCGACCTCGCAAAGGCTGACACTTCTGAAATCAAAGTCGGCGCGGAACTGAGAACGTGAGTGCACATATCCTTCTGATTAACCCGAACAGCTCGCTTGCCACCAGCGACATGATGGTCTCCATCGCACGCCGGGCTGCATCAGGACGCATGGCCGTGGCAGTCGCCACGGCCATGCGGAACCCGCCGATGATCGTGACGCCCGAGCAGTTGGATGCGGCCGCTGCCGAGGTCGTCGAGATCGGCGAAAGGCATGAGGCTGGATGCCTCGGTATTGTCGTCAGCGCCTTCGGCGATCCCGGCCTTGCCGCCCTCAAACGCCGCCTCGCGATCCCCGTGATCGGCATCTGCGAGGCCTCGATGATCGAGGCCTCGCAGGACGGCCGCAAGTTCGGCGTCGCCACCACGACGCCGGAATTGATCCAGGCGATCGACGACCGCGCCCGCGATCTCGGCGTCTGGGACCAGTATACCGGCATCCGCTGCACGTCAGGCGACCCGCTCGCGCTCTCCACCCACCCCGAGCGCCTGCTGGAAGCCCTCGGCGACGCCGTCCGTCAGTGTGTTGAATTGGATGGCGCCGAGGCCGTCATCATCGGTGGCGGCCCGCTCGGCCAGGCGGCCGAACAGCTCCAGCCGCTGTTCCCGACGCCGATCATCGCGCCCATTCCGAGCGCGATCGACCGCATGCTCGACCTGATGCAGGTCGCCGCCTGACAGGCATTCATCATCGCAGCCACCCAAAAGGAGTATGGATCAGGCAACGGTAACGCCTGTTTCCACCGGTCGCCCTGTGGTATTTTCGCTCTTTCCAATTGGGCAAGACCGAAGCTGGGGCGGAGGTTGCGCGATGAAATCTATCCTGGCAGCATTCGTCGCGGTGGCGTCCTTTGCTGCGGTGGCCATGGCCGGCCCTTTGCATGACGCGGCCCGGGACGGCGACACGGAGCGCGTCAAGCAGTTGCTCGATCAGGGAACCGACATAACCGAGCCCGATGCGGCCGGCGAGCCGGCGCTGTTGATTGCCGCTCTGAAAGGACGCACCGAGGTTGTCGCGCTCCTCATCGAGCGCGGCGGCGACATCGAGATCCGCAACAAGGGCGGCCTGACGGCCCTGCACGCCGCCGCCTATGGCGGCAATCTCGAAACCGTCAAACTGCTCGTCGCCAAGGGTGCTGCTGTCAACGACGTCGCCAACTTCTACAAGATGTCGCCACTGCATGCGGCAGCCGAAGAGGGCCACGCCGAGATCGTGGCTTTCCTGCTGACCAACAAGGCCGACATCGAGGCCAAGGAACGCAACGGCTACACGCCGCTGACGCAAGCGGGGTGGCGCTCCCACTGGCCGGCCGCCGAGCTGTTGCTGAAGGCTGGAGCCACCTGCCAGAAGGCCGACCTCGTCGGCGACTGGCTCTACGGCGAATGCACCAAGCGACAATAACAAGCACATCCGGAAACGGAGGACATGGCATGTCTCGACACTCCATACCATTTGCGACCGCGGCGACGGCGGTGCTGCTCGCATTCGCCAGTCCGGCGTTGGCGGAAGAACCCGTCAACACCGGCTATTTCGGCGACGTGGCGATCAAGGGTTATGATCCGGTCGCCTACTTTACAGAGAACAAGGCGGTCGAAGGATCGCCAGAATTCAGCTATCGCTGGCTCGGCGCCACCTGGCAGTTCGCCAGCGCCGAGCACCGTGACCAGTTCATCAAGGAACCCACCCGCTATGCGCCGCAATATGGCGGCTACTGCGCCGACGGCGTCTCCTTTGGCACGGTGACGACCAACATCGACCCCAAGGCCTGGCGCATCATCGAGGACAAGCTGTACCTCAGCTACGATCCGGGCGCTGCTGACGGCCTTGTGAAGAATCCGAACAAGGTGGTCGATTCGCGCAAGCACTGGTCCGAGGTCGAGCAGACGCTGCTCACTGAAAAGGCGTCGATCAACTGGACGAAGCCCTCGCCCTAAAGCAGTTCCAGGAAAAGTGTGTAGCGGTTTTCCGTCCAGAACAGCGTCAATTGAGTGAATCGGAGTGCCTTCGATGCCGGGTGACTGCCGTCACCGCTCGATCGAGAAGAACTTCAGCGCCTGCGGCGTGACGTTGATGTAGTCCGCCGTGCGCTCGCCCTTTGCCGTGTTGCGGTAGACGTAGCCGCAAACCATGCGGTCGAGGAAATATCCGTCATGCTTCTCGCAGAGCTGGTTGCCCTTCACCTCGATGCGGCCGGTGATGTTCGTATTGCTGGTGCGGTAGGCGGTGTTACCGTCCTTGTCGAAGAACTGCGCGAAGCTCGTGCCGTTCTTGTGCACGCCAACCCAGGTCTTGTCATCGGTCAGTTGCTTGAGTTCCGCCGGGCCAAGCCGGTCGCTGGCAGCGCCAACAAAGCCGAAGGGCCATTCCGGAATGCCAGCGACACGCAGGCCGAAAAGGTGACGATAGAGGTCCTCTTCGCGCCAGTAGTCATAGAGATAGCTATAATAGGTCAGGTTGGTGTCCGGAAAGAGTTTTAGCAGTTCCGCGGCTACTGCCGCTGCGCTCTGCTGATCGCCGCGCTGGGCATAGGCCGAGGCGAGATACTCCTTCACGGCTTCCGCCTTCGGCAGCGTCTCGCGCGCCGCTTCGATCAATGGGATCGCCTTTTCGAGTCGGCGCGTGGTGTAGTAGACGATGCCCGCCAGAAGCTGCAGGCTCGATGAGGGCGACGGATCGAGCCTGAGTGCCCGTTCGATATCGTCTAAGGCCTGCTCGTGCTCCCCGGTCTGGGCAAGGACCAGCGCCAGATTGGCGAGCGCCTCGGCATCGTTGGGCTGCATGGAGACGGCCCTGAGCGCCGATTCCTTTGCCTCCGAAGCGCGTCCATCGACGAGCTGCAGCAACGCCAGCACCGTATGGGCGCGCGCATTGTTGGCGTCGAGTTTCAGCGCCTGCCCGGCCGCATCATAGGCGATCTTGCGCGCCACCGCCGCCGACCAGAGATAGTTGTAGTCGTTGCGCCAGACGTCGACCGCGATGCGGGCTATGCCGGCATGAGCATCGGCGAAATCGGGATCGAGATCGATCGCCCGCTGGTAAAAGGCGAGTGTCTGACGATTGGTCTCGACATCGCGCCAGATAAGGCCCTGCTGCTCGGCGCGCATGTAGTTGTCATAGGCTTCGAGATTATCGGTGGGGATCCGTGCCAACCGGTCGCGCTCGCCCTCGCTGAGCTTGACCTCAAGCGCGGCAATGATCTTGCCGATGACGTCATCCTGAACGGCGAAGAGATCGGCATATTGGCGGTCGTAGCGCTCCGCCCAGAGCGACAACCCGCTCACCGCGTCGAAGAGCTTGACGTTGATGCGCAGCCGCTGGTCGGCCCGCTGCAGCGTGCCCTCCAGCACATAATGCACGCCGAGTTCGGCCGCCACGTCCTGGATCTTGGTGGCGCTCCCTTTGAGCGCAAACACCGAGTGCCGGGCGATGACGAAGAGGCCGGACACTTTGGACAATTCGGTGATGAGATCGTCGGTCAGTCCCTCGGCCAAGTGGTCGTGGTCGCTGTCGCCGCTGACATTGATGAAGGGCAGCACCGCGACGGAAGGCTGGTCCGGCAGGGGATAGGCGAAACGCTGCGCCGGGCCGTCCTGCCCGATCCATGTCCACGGCTGCCACCAGGCGAGCGCGGCTGAAATTGCGATCGCCGCAAGCCCGGCCACCAGCCCCTTTACCCAGACAGTCTTTCGCCGGTTTTTCTCAACAACCGTCCTGCCCGCGGCTTCCGGGTCCAGGAGCACGCGGTAGACCCGTGTCGGATCGCCGAGCCCCTTGACCGGCTGCTGCCCGAGCGACACGAAACCGGCCTTAAGCTTCGAGCTGACCTGGTCATAGGCCGTGCCGGATATCGCAATGCCGCCAGGCTCGGCCAATCCCTGCACCCGGTCGGCGATATTGACGCCATCGCCATGGATGTCGTCGCCCTCGACGATGATATCGCCGAGATTGATACCGATGCGGAAATCCAGCCTCTCGCCACCTGGCCCCTTGTCGGCTTCTGCCGCCTTGCGCCTCTGGATTTCGATTGCGCACTGCGTCGCATCGACAACGCTGCGGAACTCGACGAGCAGCCCGTCGCCCATCGTCTTCACCAGACGCCCGTGATGCTCGATAAAAAACGGCTCCAGGATGTTGGAAAGGTCCGACTGGAATCGCAGGCGCGTCCCTTCCTCGTCCAGCCGACTCAGGCGGCTGTAACCGACGACATCCGCGATCAGGACGGCAGCGAGACGGCGCTCCATCGACGAGCTCTCAACGTACGATGTACTCCAACACAGATGTTACCGCAGCTTGGCAGACGGCGCCATCGGCGCGGTCCGGCGATGGCGCCCCGCGTGCGTCGTAACCGTTACGTACTTGCGGTTCCCCGTCGAACTGGCACGATTTTGGGCGACCATCGGATGGAGTTTGCCACGCTAGGTGACGAAGCGAGCACCGCCGATGCAGCGCGGCAACTGACTGAGAAGGATCCGAGCATGATGTATTGTCGTTCGCTCTTCATGGCCGGCGCACTGGTGATGGCCGTCGCCACACAATCAACCGCCGCCGACCCCGTCACGGTCGGCGTCGACAACTTCGTCCGCGCCGAGAGCGACATGTATGCGGCCAGCATGGTCAAGGACGGCGCCTTCGGCAAATTCCTGCACCGGCGCGAGCCCGCTTCGATCGACAACCAGACCGTCATTCGCCTCAACCGCGACACGCTCTATTCGTCGGCCGTGTTCGATCTCGATGCCGGGCCGGTTACCATCACCATGCCGGACGCGGGAAAACGCTTCATGTCGCTGCAGGTGATCAACGAGGATCACTACGTGCCCGAGGTCGTCTACGGCGCCGGCGAGACGACGCTGACGAAGGAAAAGGTCGGCACGCGCTACGTCGTCGTCGGCATCCGCACGCTCGTCGATCCGGCCGACCCGAAGGACATCGCCGAGGTTCACACCCTGCAGGACGCGATCAAGGCCAGCCAGCAGAAGGAAGGCAAGTTCGAGATCCCGGCCTGGGATCCGGCGAGCCAGAAGAAAGTGCGCGAAGCGCTGCTTGCGCTCGGCGCCACCATGCCGGACTTCAAGAGGGCCTTCGGCACCAAGGACGAAGTCGATCCGATCCGCCATCTGATCGGCACCGCGACCGGCTGGGGCGGCAATCCCGACAAGGACGCGACCTATCTGAACATTACCCCGGCCGAGAACGACGGCAAGACGATCTACAAGCTTAACGTCAAGGATGTGCCGGTCGATGCCTTCTGGTCGGTCAGCGTCTACGACGCGCAAGGCTTCTACGAGAAGAACCGGTATGATGCCTATACCATCAACAACATCACCGCAAAGAAGGGCGACGATGGCAGCGTCTCGATCCAGTTCGGCGGCTGCGACGGCAAGATCCCCAACTGCCTGCCTGTGGTCGACGGCTGGAACTATACCGTGCGGCTCTACCGGCCCCGGAAGGAGATTCTCGACGGTTCCTGGCACTTTCCCGAGCCGCAACCGGTGAACTAAGCTTCCCGCGTCGCGAATCAGGCAGCGGAGCCCGCGTGCATGGAATTCCAGGACGACGACCTTGCTGCATTTGCCGAACATGGCGCAGCGCCCCTGCCGGCCGCAACTGTCGAGGGCCATGTCGAGCGCGATGGTGCGCGCATCTGGTACGCGGCCTATGGCCAGGGCACCCCGGTGATCCTGCTGCATGGTGGCCTCGGCCACAGCGGCAACTGGGGCTTTCAGGTCCCGGCACTGCTTGGGGCCGGCCACCGCGTCATCCTGATCGACAGCCGCGGCCACGGCCGCAGTACCCGCGACACCAGGCCCTACACCTACGAACTGATGGCATTGGACGTGCTCGCCGTCATGGACCGGCTGGAGCTTCAAAAAGCAGCCTTTGCCGGCTGGAGCGACGGCGCCTGCATTGCGCTCGTCCTCGCCTCGAGGGCGCCGCAGCGTGCCGCCGGCGTCTTCTTCTTCGCCTGTAACATGGACCCGAGCGGAACCAAGGAAATCGAGCCGAGCCCGGTGCTCGACCGGTGCTTCGGCCGCCATTCGAGCGACTACAGACAGCTATCGGCAACGCCGGATGATTTCGGCGCCTTCGTCGACGCCGTCAGCGAGATGCAGAAGACCGAGCCGAACTACACGGCCGAAGAGCTCGGCAAGATCCGCGTGCCGGTCGCGATCGTCCAGAGCGAGCACGACGAGTTCATCAAGCGCGAGCACGCGGACTATCTGGTGTGCAGCATTCCCGGCGCCGAGTTCATCCTGCTCCCCGGCGTCAGCCACTTCGCCCCGCTGCAGCGGCCGGACCGCTTCAACGTCGCGCTCACCAGTTTCCTGGCCAATTTGCCGAGCTAGTCCCGTCGCAGCGAGCCGCGCCCGCCACGGGCAATGACGAGCCCGGATCGGCTCGCCATCATGCCATCTCGCGTCGTTACTCGGCCGCCTCACTCTCCGGCATCGGCACGTAGTTGAGGATCGGCGACAGCCAGCGCTCGACCTCGCGCACCGGCATGCGCTTGCGTGTCGCGTAATCCTCGATCTGGTCGCGCTCCACCTTGGCGACACCGAAGTAATAGGCCTCGGGGTGGCCGATATAGAGGCCGGATACCGACGAACCCGGCCACATCGCATAGCTCTCCGTCAGGCTGACGCCGATCGCTGCCTCCGCATCGAGCAGCCGGAAGAGCGTCGCCTTTTCCGTATGGTCGGGCTGCGCCGGATAGCCCGGCGCCGGACGGATGCCGGTGTAGGGCTCGCCGATCAGATCCTGCGGCGTGAAGACCTCGTCGGCCGCATAGCCCCAGAGTTCCTTGCGCACATATTCATGCATGCGCTCGGCAAAGGCCTCGGCAAAACGGTCGGCCAGCGCCTTGACCAGGATCGAGGAGTAGTCGTCGTTGGCACGCTCGAAGCGCTCGGCAATCGCCACTTCCTCGATGCCGGCAGTGACGACGAAACCACCGACATAGTCGTTGGAGCCGCTGTCGGCAGGGGCGACGAAGTCGGAAAGGGCCACATTCGGGCGACCGTCGCGCTTCGTCAGCTGCTGGCGCAGGGTGAAGAAGGTCGCAAGCTCAGACGCCCGATCTTCGCCGGCGAAGAGCCGGATGTCGTCGCCGACGGTGCCGGCCGGCCAGAAGCCGACCACGGCCTTCGGCGCGAACCACTTCTCCTCGATGATCTGCGCAAGCATCGCCTGGGCGTCGTCGAACAGTTGCCGGGCGGCCGCACCTTGCGCCTCGTCCTCCAGGATCCTCGGATAAACGCCCTTCAGTTCCCAGGTCTGGAAGAACGGCGTCCAGTCGATGTAGCGGGCGAGTTCCGCCAGATCCCAGCTCTCGAAGACCCGCGTGCCGAGGAAGGACGGCGCCTTCGCCTGATAGGCAGACCAGTCGACCTTGTGCTGGTTGGCGCGCGCCTGCGACAAAGGCAGCCGTCGCTTTTCCGCTTCGTTGCGGGCATGCGCCTCTGCAACCTTGCGGTATTCCGCCCGGACGGTCTCCATATAGTTGCCCCGTGCCTCCGGCGACAGGAGGCTCGAAACCACGCCGACGGCGCGGCTGGCATCGGTGACATAGACAGTCTGGCCACGATCGTAGCGCGGATTGATCTTGACCGCCGTATGGACGCGGCTGGTCGTCGCGCCGCCGATCAAAAGCGGAATGTCGAAGCCTTCGCGCTCGAGTTCGGAGGCGACATGCACCATTTCGTCGAGCGACGGGGTGATGAGCCCCGAAAGGCCGATGATATCGACCTTCCGCTCGCGCGCCACGTCGAGGATCTTCGCCGAAGGCACCATGACGCCAAGATCGATGATCTCGTAATTGTTGCAGGCGAGCACGACGCCGACGATGTTCTTGCCGATGTCGTGCACGTCGCCCTTGACCGTCGCCATCAGGATCTTGCCGGCGCTTTCGCGCGCTTCGCCGCCATTGGCAAGCTTCTCCGCCTCCATGTGCGGCAGCAGCACGGCAACCGCCTGCTTCATGACGCGTGCGGATTTCACCACCTGCGGCAGGAACATCTTGCCGGAACCGAAGAGGTCGCCGACGACGTTCATGCCGGCCATCAGCGGACCCTCAATAACGTGCAGCGGCCGCGCGGCGGTTAGCCGGGCCTCTTCGGTGTCGACCTCAATATACTCCGTGATGCCGTTGACCAGCGCGTGCTCAAGACGTTTTTCGACCGACCATTCCCGCCAGGAGAGATCCTTCTCGCGCCCCTGTGAACCACCCTGACCACGATAACGCTCGGCGATTTCAAGCATGCGCTCGGTCGAATCGGCGCGGCGGTTGAGCACCACGTCCTCGCAGGCCTCGCGCAGCTCCGGATCGATCGCATCATAGACGGCAAGCTGGCCGGCATTGACGATGCCCATATCCATGCCCGCCTGGATGGCGTGATAGAGGAAAACGGCATGCATCGCCTCCCGCACCGGCTCGTTGCCGCGGAAGGAGAAGGAAAGGTTGGAGACACCGCCGGAGATATGCACATGCGGCAGCGTGGCGATGATTTCGCGCGTCGCCTCGATGAAGTCGACGCCGTAATTGTTGTGCTCCTCGATGCCGGTCGCCACCGCAAAGATGTTCGGGTCGAAGATGATGTCCTCGGGCGGGAAGCCGGCCTCTTCCGTCAGGAGCTTGTAGGCGCGGCTGCAGATCTCGACCTTGCGCGCCTTGGTATCGGCCTGACCGACCTCGTCGAAGGCCATGATGACGACGGCGGCGCCATAGGCGCGGCAGAGTTTCGCGTGGTGCAGGAAAGCCTCTTCGCCTTCCTTCATGGAAATGGAATTGACCAGCGGCTTGCCCTGAACGCATTTTAGGCCCGCCTCGATCACTTCCCATTTCGACGAGTCGATCATCACGGGCACGCGGGCGATATCCGGCTCGGAGGCGACGAGGTTCAGGAACTCGATCATCGCCTGCTTCGAATCGATCAGGCCCTCGTCCATGTTGATGTCGATGATCTGGGCACCGTTCGCCACCTGGTCGCGCGCGACATCGAGTGCGGCCGAATAGTCGCCGGCGGTGATCAGTTTGCGGAACTTGGCCGAACCGGTGACGTTGGTGCGCTCGCCGACGTTGACGAAGGGAATGTCCGCGGTCAGCGTGAACGGTTCCAGGCCGGAGAGCCGCATCAGCGGTTCGACCTTGGGGATCTCGCGCGGCGGATGCTTGGCAACCGCTCTCGCAATCGCGCTGATATGAGCCGGCGTCGAGCCGCAGCAGCCGCCGACGATGTTGAGGAGGCCATCGCGCGCGAAGGCTTCCACTTGGGCGGCCATCTGCTCGGGTGTTTCGTCATACTGGCCGAACTCGTTCGGCAGACCGGCATTCGGATAGGCGCAGACAAGGGTATCGGCAACGCCCGAGAGCTCGTCGATATGGGCGCGCATGGCATTGGCGCCGAGCGCGCAATTGAGCCCGATGGTGAACGGATCGGCATGGCGAACGGAATGCCAGAAGGCGGTCGGCGTCTGGCCGGAAAGCGTGCGGCCCGAAAGGTCGGTGATCGTGCCTGAGATCATCACAGGCAGCTCGATGCCCTTTTCGGCGAAGACTTCCTTGGTGGCGAAGATCGCGGCCTTGGCGTTCAGCGTATCGAAAATCGTCTCGATCAGGATGATATCGGCGCCGCCGTCGATCAGCCCGCGGATCTGTTCGGCATAGGCGATCCTGAGGTCGTCGAAGGTGACGGCGCGATAACCGGGATTGTTGACGTCAGGCGAGATCGACGCCGTGCGGTTGGTCGGTCCGAGCGCGCCGGCGACGAAGCGCCGGCGGCCGTCCTCGGCCTCGGCACGCTTGGCGGCACGGCGCGCCAGCCGGGCGCCGTCGCGGTTGAGCTCATAGACCATGTCCTCCATGCCATAGTCGGCCTGGGCGATGCGGGTCGAGGAGAAGGTGTTGGTCTCGAGGATGTCGGCGCCGGCGATCGCATAGGCGTAGTGAATGTCCTCGATCGCCTTCGGCTGCGTCAGCGTCAGAAGATCGTTGTTGCCCTGCTGATGACACGCGCAGCCGCCGAACCGGTCACCACGGAAATGCTGCTCGATAAAGCCGAGCTGCTGGATCTCCGTGCCCATCGCGCCGTCCATGATCAGGATGCGTTCACTCGCCGCCCGACGCAGCGCCTCTTTGATCTCGGAGCCGTCCGGCTTGGAGGAAACGTCACCGAAAAGGGCGCCGATGGCGGACATGGGAAATCTCCCGTTCTGAAAACGACAAACAATAATCGAGTCAATCACATAAAGATATCTTTATGTCAACATATGGCGCGATCACATTTGGCCATCTGGACAAAGAAAATGGCCCGCCGCGATTGCGACGGGCCATTATGAAAGGACCTGCTCCGGACGGCAAATCAAAGCCGTGCCAGGCAATCCTCGGTTTCGTATATGGCGCAGAGGATGTGATAGAAGCTGCTGGCCGGTGCAGGCTCGTCAACGAAGCTGCCATCGGCCTTCTGCTTGTCGCGCCAGAGACCCGCGACCGGGGTCTCCAGGAAAGTCTGAAGCGCTGCCGCCGCCCGCGCAGCCGAAGCGAGATAACGCTCCCGCTCGGCGCCGCCGGTCAGCGCCGCGAAACGAACCGCGGCCTTCAGCCACTCGGTCTGCGGCCAGAGCCGCGCGATCGGGTCGGCCACCGAGAGATCGTCGAGAAGCGTCATGATCGCAACGTTGCGGTTCGCGCAGATGCCGTGCGCCTCGCCGATATCGAAGAGCCGCCGCGCTTTCACGATCGCCTCGGCGCTGCCGCGGCGTTCCGCCCAGCGCAACAGCAGCCAGGCCCATTCGAAGAGATGACCGGGCTCGACGATGCGGCCCTTGTCGCCGGCAATCGGCGCCCAGTCGTGATCGAAGAACTCACGCAGGACGCCGGTCTCAGCGTCGATGAAATGATCCATCGCCAGATCCGCAATCTCGTCAGCGAGATTGGCCCAGGCGACCTGATCGAAGCCCTCGACCGCCTCGCTGGCGAGGCACGCCTCGAAGAGATGCATGTGCGGGTTGGAGCAAAGCGGCAGCCGTGGGGGATTGTCTTCCTCGAAACCCGCAACCGGATGCTTGACATGCGCCTCGATCCGAGACCGAAGATCATTGCTGCGTTCGATCATTTCGGCCTTCCGTGCCGGCACGACCTCAGCGAGATAGGCGAAGGCGAGCAGCGCGAAGGCCTGGTTGTAGAGATCGAAGGATCCGTCGAGCAAATTGCCATCCGCATCGGCGAGCGCGCCGTAGAAGCCGCTCGGCTGCTTGAAGACGCGATCGAAATAGGCAAGCCCGCCTTCGGCAGCGCCGCACCAATCGCCGGACCAGCCGCGTCGGCCGGCTTCGGCAAAGCAATAGACCTGCCGCGGCTGGACGCGCGCGCGCCTGTTGGCGCGCGTCGGTTCACCCGCCATGTCGATCGTCTCGACGAAGCCGCCTGGGGAATCGACACCCTTGTCGCGCCATAGCGGCAGGGCCTTGTCGGCGAGCCATTGCGAAAGAGCCTGGGACTGAGACAAAATATCGCCTGACAACACTCAGCCCTCAAGCTTCAACGCGTCATGATCCTTGCCGAGCAAGGACGAAAGCGCTTCGACGACCATGTTGTGGTCCTCGCGCTGCGGCAGGCCGGAAACCGTGACCGCACCGATGCAGCCGGTGCCTTTGACGACGATCGGGAAGCTGCCGCCATGCGCGGCGTAATCAGCATCGGCAAGCCCGAGCTTTGCCTGCAGATTCGTCTGTGCCTTGGCGAGCTCGCGGCCCGTGGCATAGCTGCTCTTGAACAGCCGGAAGACCGTGTTGCGCTTGCGGCGCACCCAGTTCGGATTGTCGGGCGTCGCCCCTTCGAGCGCGGCGTAGAACACCGGCATCGAAAACAGCGTGATGTCGATGACGACGCCGAGCTTGCGCTCGACCGCCATCTTGCGCAGCAGCGCGCCGAGCTCCCAGGCCGTTTCGAGGTCGAAGCGCTCGAACTGCAATTCCTGTTCCTGCCGCGCGATGCGGCCCAAGTCCTTGTCGATATTCATGGGTTCAGTCCTTCCAGAGCCAGGCCGCACCGCGCACACCGGAACTGTCGCCATGCAGGGCCTTGCGGATGGGGGTTTCGAACGTGTCGCCGAAGAGATAGTTGACCACCCGCGGCGGCACGTCGTCATAGATCTCGTCGACATTCGACATGCCACCGCCGAGCACGAAAACGTCGGGGTCGACGATGTTGGTGAGCAGCGCCAGGCTGCGCGCCAGCCGGTCGACGAAGCGCTCGTAGACGCCCGTTGCAACCGGGTCGCCCGCCCGCTTTGCCTCGATGATGTCGCGGCCGCGGCGCTCCGCGCCTGTTGTGATCCGGTAGTCGAGCTCGACGCCGGTACCGCAGGCATACATGTCGAGGCAGCCGTGTTTGCCGCACCAGCACTTATGCCCGGGATACTCGTCCTTCGTCATCCAGGGCAGCGGATAGTGGCCGATCTCGGCGGCAACGCCCTGATAGCCGGCATGCACCTTCTTGTCGATCGCAAGACCGCCGCCATGGCCTGTGCCGACGATGACGCCGAAAACCACATGCGCGTCCCTGCCCGTACCGTCGACCGCCTCCGAAACCGCCAGGCAGTTGGCGTCGTTGGCGAGCCTGACCGCACGGCCGAGTGCCGCCTCCAGGTCACGTCCGAGCGGCTTGCCGTTGATCAGCACCGCATTGGAATTGCGCACGATGCCCGTGCGCGGATTGGGGCTACCGGGAATACCGATGCCGATCGAGCCCTTTTCGCCCGCCGTCTGTTCGGCAGCAGTGACAAGATCGAGAACGGCGCGAATGCAGTCGTCGTAGCCGCTGGTCGGGGTCGCGACGCGATGCCGGGCGCGCGTTTCGCCATCGCGCCCGAGCGCGATGACTTCCATTTTCGTGCCGCCCCAATCTATTCCGATGAACATATGTGGATCAGGTCTCTGATGAAGGTCTCACGGGGAACGCCAGCCTCCTCAAGCCGACGCCCGCCTTGCTTAGCATTCGAGCGACCGGAAAGACCAGCCCCGTTTCGCAATCGATTTAAACACGCGGGAGATGGCGCCAATGCGTCGCTCTGACGAGATAACCCAGGCTCGGCGGCGCCGGCATTTCCGCGGACACACGCGCAAAAACACTTGGCTAAGACGCCTTGCTTTTGTATGGGTGCTATCCAAGTGGTCCCGTAGCTCAGCAGGATAGAGCACCAGATTCCTAATCTGGGGGTCGCGCGTTCGAATCGCGCCGGGATCACCATAAAAATCAAATAGATAGAATTCCAACCCTCCGACACATTCCCCGGGCCGTTCCCCACTCGCGTTTACGCAGCGCTCTATGCCCCCGGCCAAAATGTGAGATTCCAGCCAAACGCATTACACTGGTGCACTCATGGTTCAGTTGCTCGTGACCTATATGGAAATGCGTGGACAACGCGCGGGCGAAGCGCCTCCATCTCCGGTCGAGGGTGCGCGGGTCCTGCCCGAGTTGCCCGATGCCGCCACGTTCCTATCGCTCTACCGCGCCGTCGGCGATCCGTTGCGCTGGGATCAGCGCCTGCGCATGAGCGCAGCCGATCTCGACGGTTTTCTTCGCAGCGAATCGACTGGCCTCTACATCCTGCGGGTGGACGAGCGAGCGGTCGGGCTCTGCGAATTCGACCGCGTCGGGACACCCGACATCGAGCTCACCCATTTCGGCTTGGTCCCCGAGGCGTACGGCAGGAAGCTCGGACCGTTCCTGCTCGACAGCGCGCTGCGCGCTGTCTGGAGCGGCGGACCGAACCGCATCTGGCTGCACACGGACGAATGGGATCACCCAAAGGCGCAGGACACCTATCGCCGCGCCGGCTTCAGCGTTTTCGCGCAGAAGCTCGAAGAGGTCGATGGCTAGCGAAGCGGCTGCCATGCCGGGCCCCGCCAGGCTCTCAACGCCTGCAAGAAGACCTGAAGTCGCGACGGCAAAAACCGCCGCGTCGGATAGACCGCATGCACAAAGACATCCGGCGCCGACCATCCGGGAAGCACGCGCACGAGCTTGCCGCTCCCAAGCAGGCTGTCGCAGAAGATCGGCGGAAGCCGGCCGATGCCATGGCCGCGCTCGGTGATGGCGCTGGCCGACTGGATATCGTGGACCGAGACGGCTCCGGTCACGTGAAGCCTGATCGATTCGTCCCCGTTGACGAGATGCCATTCGGTTTCGTTGCTCCGGGCATTGACCAGCACACAACGGTGGTCGCGCAGATCTTCCGGCACGGAAGGCATGCCGTGTTCGTGCACGTATTCGGGAGCAGCCACGAGGAAGTGGGTGCTCCTGCCGATGCGCTGTGCGACGAGCGACGAATCGCGCAATTCGCCAAATCGGACCGCCACGTCGATGTTTTCGGCAACGAGATCCATGAACATGTTTGTGACCAGCAGGTCGACCTCGATCTCGGGGTATTTCTTCAGGAAACCAGACAGGAAATCAAAGAACGGCGGCTGCCCGAGAGTCATGGGGACTGTGATGCGCAAAAGCCCTTCGGGTTTTCTTTGCGCTTCGCTCAGGACCCGTTCCGCGTCGTGAAGCTGCTTCAGCGGTTCGCTGCACTCCGCGTAGTAAGCGCGCCCCTGAAGCGTGAGGTTCAGTTTGCGCGTCGTCCGCTGCAACAGAGTGACGCCCAGTTGCTCCTCAAGGGCCGCCACTTTGCGGCTAACCGTTGAAACCGGCATGCCGAGCGCGCGCGCCGCCCGGCTGAAACTCTCGAATTGCGCAACGGCAGCGAAGACCGCGATATCGTTCAGATCGACCATGGCAACGATTTTTGCACTGATGGAAAAGTAATTCCAGATAATTTCATCTAATCGTGCAATCGCACCTCGACCATATTGATCCCACGAACGCAATCCAACCGTGGAGAGATCAAATGACCAACAAGGTCGCCATCATCACCGGCGCGTCCCAAGGTATCGGCGCGGGCCTTACAAACGCCTTCCTCGCTCAGGGCTACAGTGTCGTCGCAACCTCGCGAAGCGTCAGCCAGTCCCGGGACATCGTCGAATCGGACCGGCTGGCCCGCGTCGACGGCGATATCGCCGATCCGGCCACGGCGAAACGCGTGGTCGAAACCGCGATCGACCGGTTTGGCTCGATCGACGCGCTCGTCAACAATGCCGGCATCTTCTTCACCAAGCGCTTCGTCGACTACACCGCTGAGGACTACCGCCAGCTGAGCGCGACGAATATCGAAGGCTTCCTCCACACGACCCAACTGGTCGTCAGGCAGATGCTGGCGCAGAAGAGAGGCGGCAGCATCGTCAGCATCACGACGCCGCTGGCCGATCGCCCGATCGCGGGCATGAACGCCTCGGTCGCGATGCTGACCAAGGGCGGCATCAATGCGATCTCGAAGAATATCGCCATGGAATACGCAAGGGACGGAATTCGCGTCAACGTCGTTGCCCCCGGCGTCGTCGACACCCCGCTCCACAAGGACAACCCGAAGGATTTCCTCAACACGCTCTCGCCGATGCACAGCATTTCCAGCGTCGATGAGATCGTGGATGCCGTCCTGTTCCTGACCAGGGCGCCGCGCGTCACCGGGGAGGTGCTGAACGTCGACGGCGGCGCGCATTTGGGCAAATGGTAAGCCGCGGGCAAGCGACCGCCGCTGGCGCAGAACAGCGGCTGAATGAACTCGGCATCGCGCTGCCTCCTCCACCGACACCGTTCGGCAACTATGTCGAAGGGGTCAGGATCGGCAAGCTGCTCTATCTGAGCGGCATGCTGCCGGTCATCGACCGCAAGCCGCAGGTCGTCGGCCGACTTGGGGTCGAATTAACGGTCGATGAGGGACGTCGCGCGGCGGAAATCGCTACCCTGAGTGCATTGTCGGCAATCAAGGCTGAGCTCGGTTCGCTCGACAAGGTCGCTGCCATCGCCAAGCTCGGCGTCTACATCGCAACATCAGGCGATTTCCGCGACCACCCCGCGGTCGCCGATGGCGCATCCGACCTGCTGGCCGATGTCTTCGGTCCCGAGCTTCTCTCGGGCCGTATCGTCCTCGGCGTCGCCAGTCTTCCGCTGGGATTGCCGGTAGAAACCGAGCTTCTGGTCGAAGTGGCAGATTGAGAGCATCGGTCGGCGGCGATCCACGCCGCCGACTTTCGGGACGGAAGTCAGGTCGTCATTTGCCTGTCACGAACAGAAGCTATTGAACAGTCACACCTTCTTGATGACCACGGATGAACTGGCGTCGATCGAAGGTGATGAGGAAGGTCGGGTTTTGCCCCGGCCTTTTTTGTTTCGGCCATTGCCTACAGTGTCGTCGCAGCCTGCTCTGGCCGGTACCGTTCCCGTCCCATTCCCATGACCGCTCGAACCACCAGGATTGAAACCACGGCGACCATTGCGCCGGCGATCACATCACTCAAATGATGTCCACCTTCCGGCAGGGTACCGATGATCATCACTGCGTTCAAAACAGCGATCGGGCCGGCGGCCCAGCGGACGCTGCGCAGGGAATAGACAACCATGATTCCAAGGGCCGTGTGGTAGGAGGGGAAAGTCACAAGGCCTTGCGCGTTCGCAACAAACAGGTTGAAATTGTCCCCCGACCTCAGCCTCAGCAGTTCGGAGTAGTGCCACATCCCGGCTTGTGCCGTAAACGCGTCGAAGGTTTCGGGCGGCGGATCGAAATAGGCATAGGCGCCCGCGGCCGGAAACATCGCCATCAACAGGCCGGTAAACACCGAGGAAACCGCAAGCAGCGCGACGAACTCCAAGGCTTTGTCCGCTCGCCAAGCCGCACTGTACAAGAGAAACAGCGCAATCACCTGAGGCGTCAGGCTGTGATAGGCGATTACCAATGCCCATGCGACCGGCGGAGACCCGTTCGTCGTCGCCAGAAACGAACGCCAATCGAAGCCTAGCGCCGCGTCGAGTGCGGCCAATTTGCCATCGACCAGGGGAACCTGGGTTGCCGAGGCCAAATACATGAAGATGGCGCTGACGAAGCCGAGTGGTAGAAAGATCGTGGAAACCGCGACCAGCACAATCAGGCGGTCCGCAGCCCATCGCATCGCACCGGCCGCCCACGAACTTTCATCGCGCAGGCGGTAGAGAACAAGCCTGCCGATCAGATAGGCAGCCAAAGCGGCCGACGCCGCCTTCGCAAGGTGAGCAAAGTTTCGCGGATCAAGGCTGATTGTTGAAAACGGCAGCCACACAACATCAATCGCCGCGAACAAGACAGTCACGGCAACGATGATCGAAACCAAACGACGATTAGCCCCCATATCGACATAGAACCATTCTTTGCCAGTACCGGCAATACTTGGTTCAACTCGAGCAAGGGCCGCGTCACTGCTTTCCCGAACAGGGATCAACCACCTGCAGGCTTAGGCAAAATCGGCCCGGAATCACAGCGTTCGCAGCACTTCAATCATCCGGCCGGCAGACGCGCAGGCGATGGCCATCCGGGTCGAGTGCGACGAAGGTGCGGCCGAAGACGGCCGTTTTCAGCTCCTGCTCGATCGTAAACCCCCGCTCCCGCCAAGCGGTATAGAGCCGCTCGACCTCGGCATCGTCCTTCACCATGAAGGCGATTTCCGAGCGATGGCCCGTGCCGGAGGACATGAAATCCTTCGCCGCCGTGGAACAGAGACTGAAGGTCAGGCCGTTTTCCAGTTCGAAGGCGACATAGCTTGGAAAGGCGGCGGCGGGCTCGCGATCGAGCAGGTCGGTGTAGAAGCGTGCGCTCGCCAGCGGGTCTTCGACATAAAGCAGGATGAGGTTTGGTGACAGCATGGTCGGGTCTCCCGTTTCGACAACGCGACCCTGGGCATAATGACTGTCAGCTTCCGTCAGCATCGACCGACGGCGCAGAAAAACCGCAGGTACATCGGAGCCGGCGGCTTTCACATTGGTTGGGAACGAGGCGCGTCAGAAGACGGCCAAGTATTTCAACAGAGAGATGATGCCGATGATGATGACGATGATCTGGACGATCTGTTTGGCGCGCGCGTCGAGCGGCAGCCGCTGGACGAGATAAAGCACCAACACGATGACAAGGAACGTAATCAGGATTCCGATAAGCAGCCCCATGGATCAACTCCCTTTTCACAACGACAGCGCGATAGCGCCGGGATTGTAACTATGGAGCGAGGGTAAAAGTTCCGATTCTCCCGGAAACTTCTTTAGCCGGGTTGGAAAGCGCGGTTGGAGAAGTTGCGGGGCAGCCTCCGCGTCAAGGCGCAGGCTTGCAGGCGATGCCCTGGTCCTGTTCGCCCTTCGTCGCGCCGAAAAGCGTCGCTTCGTCACCCTTGGTCCACCAGATATACTGGCCGCCGGCATATTTGGCGCCCGAAGCGGCAACCACATTGGCGGCGACGACGAAGGTATCGTCGATCGTGAAAGTCACCAATGAAACCGGGCCGGCATTGATGTACTCCGCTTCGACGGGCTTGCCGCCGCAGTCATAGCGCACCGATCGCCGATCCACCGCACCGGCTCCCGGAGCACGGAACGTCACGTCGATCCCTTCGGAACCCACCGTCATCGACGCCAGTTTGATCGCGGTCCTGCCCTCCGCCTTGTTGAGCACGAGTTTCGATCCCTCGACTGCCCAGGAGAGTTCGCTGCCAAGCGCCTCCAGGAATTTCTGTTCCTGGGTCATCGCCGCCGGCACGCACATCTTGCGTGTCGATGCGGCCGGGCCGAAGGTGATCTTCGTGCCCGACAGACTGAAGGTGCCGGTGAAATGGTTGCAGCCGGCCATGCCGCCGTAAGTGCCGTCCTCGCGGATTTCCAGCGTCGATTGCAGATCGTCGATGACGCCGCCGCCGCCGATATCTTCGGCAAGCCAGGTACCGACGAGCTGCGGCGGAACGTTTTCGGCTGCAACCGGCTGCATCGAGGCCATCTCGATGGTCACGCAGGCGCAGGAAACGGCGGTAATGATCTTCAGCATCGCGAACTCCTTCGGGCTCCGACTCAAAGCAGTCCGATTCTTAGCCCGTGGACGACACGGATTGAAGACCGCGCCCTTGTTGCCGGCGGAATTCGCCTGTAGAGCCTAGCAAACAACATAAAAAACTCGGATCGATCTCGCGAAGATCACGTGTCCGCAGCGCAGGCTGCGCCGGGCATCCCGTCCGAAAAGAAGAACATGGGTATTGGCATGGCATCCCGCGACAGTGCGAAGCGCCGACTGACGATCCTCGGATCAACCGGTTCGATCGGCACCAACACGCTCGACGTCATCGAGCGCCTTGGCGGTCGCGAGCGCTTCGACGTCGTCGCCGTCACCGGCAACGGCAACATCCCCCTGCTCGCAGAACAGGCCTTGAAGGTTGGCGCAGAACTCGCCGTCACCGCCAACGAAAACCAATTCGAAAACCTGAAGGCAGCCCTTGCCGGCACCGGCATTGCCGTCGCCGCCGGCCGAAGCGGTCTGATCGAGGCAGCCGAACGCGATGCCGACTGGGTGATGGCGGCGATCGTCGGCAATGCCGGTCTTGCTCCCACGCTCGCAGCCGCCCGCCGCGGCGCCGACATCGCGCTTGCCAACAAGGAGTGCCTGGTTTCCGCCGGAAGCCTGTTCATCGACGCGGTGAAGACGGGCGGCGGCCGATTGCTGCCGGTCGACAGCGAACACAACGCCATCTTCCAGGTGCTCGAGGAACAGCAGCGCCACGCGGTCGAGCGCATCATCCTGACGGCTTCGGGTGGCCCCTTCCGCACCAAGTCGCTCGAGGAGATGCGGCATGTAACCGCCGATGTCGCCCGCGCCCATCCCAACTGGTCGATGGGCCTCAAGATCTCGATCGACAGCGCCTCCATGTTCAACAAGGCGCTGGAGATGATCGAGGCGAAACACCTCTTTGCACTCAAGCCGGAGCAAGTCGAGGTGATCGTGCATCCGCAGTCGGTCATCCACTCGATGGTCGGCTACACCGATGGCTCAGTGCTGGCGCAGCTTGGCTGCCCGGACATGCGCACCGCCATCGGCTACGCGCTGTCCTATCCGAGCCGCTGCAGCCTGCCGATCGAGCGGCTCGATTTCGCCAAGCTGTCGCGCCTCGATTTCGAAGCGCCGGACGAAGTGCGCTTCCCGGCGATCAGCCTGGCGCGCCGCGCCATGGTCGAGGGCGGCGTGCAGGGGGCCGTGCTCAACGGCGCCAAGGAAACGGCGCTCGACGCCTTCATCGCCGGACGAACCGGCTTTCTCGCGATGGCCGAGATCGTCGAAAAGGTCATGGACAAGCTCGCCGACCTGCCGGCGGCTACATCGATGGACGATGTCTTCGCCGCCGACGAAAAAGCCCGGCATCTCGCGGCCGGGCTGCTTCAATAACTGGTCTGGTCGGGCATCCCGCCCCTCATCCGCCTGCCGGCACCTTCTGCCCGCAGGCGGGGCGAAGGGACACTGCAGCACCCGCTCTGATCCACCACCAACGTTCTTGGTTTCTGCTTCCCAGCATTTGGGCGAGACGGCGTCTCGGCATTGGACGGATACAGAGTTAAGCCGTCGTCCTCTCTCCCCGCACACGGGGAGAGAGTTAGTCCTCGGGTTAAACCCGAGGAGAGGGGCAGATTCGCCGAAAGATAAGCTTGGGCTTACGCGACGGCGCGCGCGAGCGCACAGCGCGACCACAGTGAATGCAGCGCGTTGACGAGATGGTCGATATCAGCATCCGAATGCAGCGGCGTCGGGGTGATGCGCAGGCGCTCGGTCTTCTTGGGCACCGTCGGATAGTTGATCGGCTGCACATAGACGCCGAAATTGTCGAGCAGCAGGTCGGAGATCCACTTGCACTTGGCAGCGTCGCCAACCATGACCGGCACGATATGGCTCGGGTTCGGCATATGCGGAATGCCGCGCTGGTCGAGCAGCGAACGCAGACGACGGACGCGCTCCTGGTGTGCGAAGCGTTCGACCTGGCTTTCCTTCAGGTGGCGGATCGAGGCGAGCGCACCGGCGGCAAGCGTTGGCGGCAGCGCCGTGGTGAAGATGAAGCCGGAGGCAAACGAGCGGATGAAGTCGCAGAGCGCCGCAGAACCGGTGATATAGCCACCCATGACGCCGAAGGCCTTGCCGAGCGTGCCTTCGATCACCGTCAGGCGATGCATCAGGCCTTCGCGCTCGGCAATACCGCCACCGCGCGGACCGTACATGCCGACGGCATGCACTTCGTCGAGATAGGTCATGGCGCCGTACTTGTCGGCGAGGTCGCAGAATTCCTTGATCGGCGCGATGTCGCCGTCCATCGAATAAACCGACTCAAACGCGATGATCTTCGGCGCGCGCGGATCGGCGGCGGCGAGCTTGGCTTCGAGGTCAGCGACCGAATTGTGCTTGAAGATGACGCGTTCGCACTTGGAGTGACGGATCCCCTCGATCATCGAAGCGTGATTCCCGGCGTCCGAGAAGACGATGACGCCAGGAATCTTCGAACAGAGCGTCCCGAGTGCGGCCCAGTTGGACACGTAGCCCGAGGTGAACAGCAGCGCCGATTCCTTGCCGTGCAGGTCCGCGAGCTCGCGCTCAAGCAGGACGTGGTAATGGTTGGTACCGGAGATGTTGCGGGTGCCGCCGGCGCCGGCGCCGCATTCGTCGATGGCGCGCTTCATCGCCTCGGTGACGATGGAATGCTGGCCCATGCCGAGATAGTCGTTCGAACACCAGACGGTGACTTCCTGAACGCCCGCAGCCGTGTGGCGCGCTGCCTTCGGGAAGTTGCCGCGATGACGGGCGAGGTCTGCGAAAACCCGGTAGCGGCCTTCCTGATGCAGCCCGTCCAGCTCGTTCTTAAAGAAATTCTCGAAATCCATCATTTTCTCCAGTGCCCGGTCGCTTTTCTTCAATCAAAGCGACCTGGGGTCAACCTCGGAATGCTCGGCATCTGCCAACTGCGGCAAAAGGCCCCTGAAGCGCTGCGTGTCCAATGAATGCATCCGGAATGATCTAGCATTTTCGGACCGAAGCATCTTCGCTGCTTTCACTGAAACCGTTTCAACCTGGAGAGCCCTAGTTTTGAAACATTCCAAAGAAAGCCCTAGCGCATGTTCATCTCTTCAAGCTTGATCGAAGTCAAGCAAGGATGAAAAAAGGACGGCCGAAGCCGCCCCCTTTTTTTGCTGTTTGGCGATACCCCATGCCGGTCAGGCCGCCGCCACGGCGCGCTTGGCCATGACCTTCACCAGATTGGCGCGGTAGGCCGCGTCGGCGTGAATGTCGGAGAGCAGTTCCGAGGCATCGACGCTGACATTGCTGAGCGCGTCCGGCGACCAGTTGGCAACCAGCGCCGCCTCCATATCGCCATGCCGGAACACCCCGTTCGCTCCCGCTCCGGTAACGGCCACCCGGACGTCGCCATTGTCCCGTCGCGCGACGAACACACCGGTCATCGCGTAGCGCGATGCCGGATTGGCGAACTTCTGATAGGCAGCCTTGGCAGGCGCATCGAAGGTAATGGCGGTGACGATCTCGCTGTCCTCCAGCGCCGTTTCGAACAGGCCGGTGAAGAAATCATCTGCCGCAATCTCGCGCTTGTTGGTCACGATCGTCGCACCGAGCGCCAGCATCGCCGCCGGATAATCGGCCGCTGGGTCGTTGTTGGCGATGGAGCCGCCGATCGTGCCCATGTGCCGCACATGCGGGTCGCCGATATGGCTGGCAAGGCTGCAGATCGCCGGACAGACGGCTTTGAGCGCCGCCGACGACGCCACGTCATAATGTGTCGTGGCGGCGCCGATCCGCACTGACCGGCCGGAAACCGTGATGCCTTGCATCTCGGCGATATGCCGGAGATCAATGAGATCGCTCGGTGCCGCCAGCCGCTGCTTCATCGTCGGGATCAGCGTCATGCCGCCGGAGACATACTTGCCTTCGCCGGCCGCTTCCATTCGGCTGACGGCATCCTGAACCGAGGACGCCCGGTGATATTGGGTCTCGTACATGCGGTGTCCTCCCGTTCACTTGGCCGCGTGCGCCGCCGCCCACACCTTCTGCGGTGTTGCCGGCATGGTGAGCGCGTTGTTGCCGATGGCATCCGTAATGGCGTTGATCAGCGCCGGCGGCGAGCCGATCGCGCCCGCCTCACCGCAACCCTTGATCCCCAAGGGATTGTTCGGGCAGGGCGTGTTCGAGGTCGAGACCTGGAACGACGGCAGATCGTCGGCACGCGGCATGGCGTAGTCCATGTAGCTTGCCGTCAGCAGCTGGCCGGAGGGGTCGTAATGCACCCCTTCGAGCAGCGCTTGGCCGATGCCCTGGGCAATGCCGCCATGCACCTGCCCCTCGACGATCATCGGGTTGATGATGTTGCCGAAGTCGTCGGCGGCGACGAACTGGACGATCTTGGTCCGCCCCGTATCGGGATCGACCTCCACCTCGCAGATGTAGCAACCGGCCGGGAAGGTGAAGTTGGCCGGATCGTAGAAGGCGCCCTCCTTCAGGCCCGGCTCCATGCCCGCGGGCAGGTTATGGGCGGTGTAGGCGGCAAGCGCCATCTGGAACCAGGGCACCGCCTTGTCGGTGCCGGCAACCTTCAGTTCGCCGTTCTCAATCACGATGTCGCTTTCGTCCGCTTCCATCAGATGCGCGGCGATCTTCTTCGCCTTGGCCTCCACCTTGTCGAGTGCCTTGACGACGGCGGACATGCCGACGGCGCCGGAGCGCGAGCCGTAGGTGCCCATGCCCATCTGCACCTTGTCGGTATCGCCATGCACGATGTTGACGCTGTCAATCGGAACGCCGAAGCGATCGGCGACGAGCTGTGCAAAGGTGGTCTCGTGGCCCTGGCCGTGGCTGTGCGAGCCGGTCAAGACCTCGATCGTGCCGACCGCATTGACCCGCACCTCGGCCGATTCCCACAGACCGACGCCGGCCCCGAGGGAGCCCACCGCCGCCGACGGCGCGATGCCGCAGGCCTCGATGTAGCAACTCATGCCGATGCCGCGCTTCATGCCGCGGCGATCGGCTTCCGCCTTGCGGGCGGCAAAGCCGTTCCAGTCAGCCGCCTGCATCGCTGCGTTCAGCGACGCTTCGTAGTCGCCCGCGTCATAGTTCATGATCACGGGCGTCTGGTGCGGGAAGGAGCGGATGAAGTTGACCCGCCTCAGTTCCGCCGGTGAGACCCCGAGTTCGCGCGCCGCCGTCTCCATGGTGCGTTCGAGCAGATAGGTCGCCTCCGGCCGCCCGGCGCCGCGATAGGCATCCACCGGTGCGGTGTTAGTGTAGACCGTGCGCACATTCGCGTGGATCGCCGGGATGTCGTACTGGCCGGAAAGCAGCGTCGCATAGAGATAGGTCGGCACCGCCGAGGAGAAGAGCGACATATAGGCGCCGAGATTGGCGATCGTGTCGACCTTCAGCCCGATGATGCGATTGTTCGCATCGAAGGCCATCTTCACCGTCGACACGTGGTCGCGGCCATGCGCATCGGTCAGGAACGCCTCGGTTCTGTCGGAGGTCCATTTGACCGGCACGCCGGTGCGCTTCGACGCCCAGAGACAGACGATCTCCTCCGGATAGATATAGATCTTCGAGCCGAAGCCACCGCCGACATCGGGCGCGATCACCCTGAGCTTGTTTTCCGGAGCGACATTATAGAAGGCGCTCATCACCAGCCGCGCCACATGCGGGTTCTGGCTGGTGGTGTAGCAGGTGTAGTGGTCGTCGCCGGCGTCATAGATGCCAAGTGCGGCCCGCGGCTCCATCGGATTGGGCGAGAGCCGGTTGTTATGAATCGTGACCTCGGTGACATGCGCGGCCGTTGCGATCGCCTTGTCAGTCTCCGATTCGTCGCCGATCTGCCAGTCGAAGATCAGGTTGTTGGGCGCTTCCGGATGAAGCTGTGGCTGTCCCGCCTCGAGCGCTTTCGACGCATCGATCACGACGGGAAGTTCCTGATAATCGACGACGACCGCCTCGGCCGCGTCACGCGCCTCGGCCACGCTATCGGCAACGACGATCGCCACGGCATCACCTACATAACGCACGGTCTCGTGCGCAAGCGGCCGCCAGGCGCCCATCTTCATCGGCGATCCGTCCTTGGAGTGGATCATCCAGCCGCAGATCAGGTTGCCGATACCGTCGGCGAGGATCTGCTTGCCGTCGAGCACGTCGATGACTCCAGGCATGCCCTTGGCCGCCGACGCGTCCACCTTCAGAATCTTCGCGTGCGCATGCGGGCTGCGCACGAACACCGCATATTTCATGCCCGGCACGGACATGTCGTCCGTATAGCGGCCCTTTCCGGTCAGGAACCGCTTGTCTTCCTTGCGCGCCACCCGCGCGCCAATGCCTTCAACGCCCATTGCCTATCTCCTCCCGAGATATCCAGCGACAGTCCTTCGATGACATGCCTTCGGGGCGGGTCCCGCCCCCAAATCTACCGCTATTCTGCGGCCACGCGGGCGCCACTCATCTCGGCGGCGGCAGCAAGGATCGCCTTGACGATATTGTGGTAGCCGGTGCAGCGACAGATGTTGCCTTCGAGCTCGGCGCGCACCGTCGCCTCGTCCAGTTGGCCCTGGTGCCTGCGGATCATGTCGACGGCCGTCATCACCATGCCGGGCGTGCAGAAGCCGCATTGCAGGCCGTGATTGGCCTTGAACGCCGCCTGCACCGGATGGAGTTCGCCGTCCGCCGCCAACCCTTCGATGGTGGTGATCGTGGATCCGGCCGCCTGTGCGGCGAGGATGGAACAGCTCTTGACCGATTTTCCGTCCATATGGATGACGCAGGCGCCGCACTGCGACGTGTCGCAGCCGACATGGGTGCCGGTCAGTCCGAGATTTTCGCGTATGAATTGCACCAGCAATGTGCGGTCGTCGCAATGACCGCTCACCTGACGGCCGTTGACCGTCATTGTTACTTTCGCCATTTCGCTCCTCCGGGGTCGGTCAATGCCAACACGAGCGCGGCCGAAAAGTCGGGTGAGATGGTTCACGCGACTAGGGTACGCGCCAACTGATATCGATGCCCGTCGCCCACGGATCCGCTCCTCCGGATGTCGCAGGCTTGTTTGTATCATTTGTCTTTTTTGGGAATGCCGCAACCGCTACCGCTCGCCGGACGACAATATTTTTCCACGCGGGTTGTATCTCGCGGAACTGAGCCTTCATGTCCCGTTCAGGAACGATATCATTATCTTGCGCGCCGGAAGAAGCCGCAGGTCCCCGTAGACTTTCAATAGGGACCGCGTATTTTCCGAACTGCAAGTTCAGGTGGAGCGGGATGTTCCCGGCTTCGCCATCATCCACGGGACGGACTGAGCGCTAGGCTTAAGATCCGTAGAGATCGGAGAGAACAACATGAAGAAAGCCATCGCACTTGTGCTGGTCGCCCTGGCGGTCGCAAGCTGCACCCAGACGGAAAAAGGCGCCGGCATCGGTGCCGTTTCCGGCGCGATCATCGGCGGCGCTGTCACCGGCGACGTCCGTGGCGCAGCGGTCGGCGCGGCCATCGGCGGCGTTTCCGGCGCAGTCATCGGCAACGTCACCGAGCAGCCGGGCCAGTGCTACTACCGCGACCGCTATGGCCGCCGCTACATCGACTCTTGCCCGCGCTAAGGCGTAGCGAAGACGGTCATCCTTCGGCGTAGCGCAAGCTCTCCGTAGGATCCAATTACCCCCTCATGGCGCAAAGCCTGAGGGGGTTTTTCGTTCCGGACGCGCCGGCGAAGCTAGGCATACCCCCAAGAAATGATCCGACGCGCGCAAACCGGGTGGTTATCGGCCGCGCAAATCCGTCTGCTGTCCTCGAAGTATCATCCATCGAGGCCGTCACATGTCGAAATCACCAGGCAATCCACTGCCGCCAGCCTTCAAGCGGATCGGCTGGTCCAATCTTTTTGCGCAATTCTCGGAGCAGATGGCGCTGGCTGCCGCTCCGCTCGCCGCGGTGCTGCTGCTCGCCGCCGGTCCGGCGGAAACCGGATGGCTGCAGATGGCCCAGACACTTCCGTTTCTCCTGCTCGCCATTCCGGCCGGGCTCGTCGCCGATTGCGCCTCGCGACTGAGGCTGATGGTCTCCTCGGAAATGCTGCGCGCGCTGTCGCTGGTCGCCACGCTGCTCCTGATGGTCAGCGGCCTTTTGACCCTGCCGCTTCTGGCTGCGATGGGGTTCGTCGGTGCCATCGGCACCGTTTGTTACAATGTCGCTGCCCCTGCCCTTATTCCGGTGATCGTTCCCCGCGCCCAACTGGCCGATGCCAACCGCTGGCTGGAACTCGCCCGCAGCCTTGCCTATTCGGGCGGGCCGGCGATCGGCGGCGCGATCGTCGCATGGACGGGCGCATCCCTGGCCTATGTCGCTGCCACATGCCTTTCTCTTCTCTCCGTCGTCCTGCTTGCCGGCCTTGGCGAGCATCACCAACCCGCCGCGGCAAAACGCAAACTTCTGCAGGATCTGACCGAAGGCGCACGGTTCCTTGCCGGCCACACGCTGCTCAGGCCGATCCTCGTCACGGCGATAGTCTTCAACACCGCCTGGTTCGTGCTGCAGGCGGTCTATGTCGCTTATGCCATTCAAACCCTCGGCATGACGGCGACAGGCGTCGGCATCACGCTCGGCATCTATGGCGCCGGCATGATGATCGGCGCATTCGCCGCGCCCGCCATTGCGCGCCGTGTCCCCTTCGGCGTGATGATTGCGCTTGGTCCGCTCGGCGGGTTGGCGGCGGCCGCCGTGATGCTCTCGACGATCTGGATGCCATCCGGCGTTCTTGCCGGCTTGAGCTTCTTCCTCTTTGGCGCAGGGCCTGTGCTCTGGTCGATCGCCACCCTCACCTTGCGCCAGGCCGTCACGCCGAATGCGATGCTGGGTCGGGTTTCCGCCTTCATCACCACAGCCACGTTCGGCGCGCGGCCGATCGGCGCAGCGCTGGGTGCCGTCGTCGCCACGCGTTTCGGCGTCGAGGCATGCCTGGCCGTTGCCGCGACGGGTTTCCTGGTCCAGTTTCTCGTTATCATAGCCTCTCGCGTGCCGCAGTTGCGGGCACTGCCGGAAGCCGCATAGGCCCGACGATCCGCGGACAAAACCAGCCAAACACCCAGCAAAATGCCGGCGCGCCTGGCTGGCAACCGTCCGTCCGGAGCCTATGGTTGTGCTGCGCCGACAACATTTCGGAGCTTTTTCCCGGAAAACGGCACCGAAAATCGGTATCAGGGGTGGATGCAGCCGGCTGTCATCGTTAACAGATGGAAAACCTTAGGCATGCAATAGTGACCCGGCCGCATAAGCAGGCAGTTTGTATTGGGTCGCCTGAAGACGGGATGCGGAAGCGAATGTCCCCACCACGGTCGAGTATTGCGTACTGGAAGGCCGCAACTGCGCTTGCAGTCGCCTTCTCGTTTGCGCTCGGCCCGATTTCCGCCAAAAACGCCCATGCCTTCAAGCTCTTCGGCATGAAGTTCTTCGAGAGCGACGAAGAGGAAGCGCCGGTCATCGACCCGGTCAACTATACGCTTACCTTCGACGCCGGCACCGAAGACAAGGAACTGAAGGAAGCGCTGGAAAACAGCTCGCAGCTCGTCCAGGGTCAGGAAAAGCCCGTGTCCGGCGATCTCGGTCTTGCCATCCGCGCGCGCGACGATCGCGACCGGCTGCTCGCCGCCCTCTACGAAAAGGCCCGCTACGGCGGCACCGTGGCAATTCGCGTCAACGGCCAGGACATCGACAGCCTGCCGCCGGATCCCGCCTTCCCCGACGGGCAGGCGATCCCGGTAACGGTCACCGTCACGCCCGGCCCCGCCTTTACGGTCGGTTCCGTCAGGTTCGAAGGTGATGCGGCCGGCTTCAATCCTGATAACTATGGCCTGCCTGCCGGCGCACGCGCCGATTCGACCCTGATCATCAAGGCTGGCGAAAAGGTCGTGAACGACCTGCGCGAGCAGGGCCGGCCACTCGCCAAGCTCACCGAACGCAGCGCCGTCGCCAACCACGCCAATTCCACCGTCGACGTCGTCATCGGCGCAAGCGGCGGGCCGGTCGCGCCTGTCGGCGATGTCAGCGTATCGGGAACCAAGACCGTCGATCCCGGTTTCGTGCGCGACTATTCGCGCCTCAACGAAGGGCGCCCCTATTCGCCCGAGGATATCCGCAAGGCATCCGAGCGCCTGCGCCAGCTCGGCGTGTTCTCAAGCGTGACGATCAAGGAAGCCAACACGCTGTCGCCTGACGGATCGATCCCAATGAAGATCGAGGTCTCGGAAGGCAAGCATAAATATTTCGGCTTCGGTGCGCAGGTTTCGACCACCGATGGTCTGGGTGTCTCGGGTTATTGGGGACACCGTAATCTCTTCGGGCGGGCGGAATCGCTGCGCATAGAAGGCTCGGTCGACCGCATCGGCGAGACGAAGGAACTGGACAAGCTCGACTATTCGGTCGGCATCCTCTTCACCAAGCCCGGCGCCTTCGGCCCCGCCTCGACCTTTACCGCCAGCCTCAAGGCCAACATCCAGGATCCGGACGCCTACCGCGCCAAGATCCTGACGGGTGCTGCCGGCGCCACATTCGAACTCTCGCCGACCGACACCGTGTCCGGTGGCGGCGAGCTGAGCTGGGCCAACATCGACGACGCCTTCGGCTCGAATTCCTACCTGACCGCGGCCATTCCGCTCGAATATGTGCGCGACACTCGCGACGACAAGCTGAACGCAACCGACGGCTACCGGGCGATGATCAACGCCAAGCCGAGCTACGAGATCAAGGGCCAGACCTTCTTCTCGTCCTTCGAAGCGTCGGCATCGGGCTACCATGCGCTCGGCGACGAGAAGCGTTTCGTTCTCGCCGGCAAGATCGGCGCCGGCGTGCTCGTCGGCGGCAGCGGGCTTGAGGATATCCCGGCAAACCGTCGCTTCTATCTTGGCGGTGGCGGTTCGGTGCGCGGCTACTCCTACCAGGAGATCGGCCCGCGCAACGCCGACAACGAGGAGACCGGCGGGCGTTCCTATGTCAACGCCTCGCTTGAAGCCCGCATCGCGATCACCGACACGATCGGCGTGGTGCCGTTTATCGATGCCGGCACGGTGTCGGCGAAAACGACGCCCGATTTCTCCGACATTCGCGCCGGCGCCGGCATCGGCCTGCGTTATGCCACGCCCTTCGGCCCCATCCGTCTCGACTTCGCCGTGCCGCTCAACAAATATCCCGGTGGCACCAAGTACGGCATCTATGCCGGTATCGGCCAATCGTTCTGAGTAGGGCCGATTCTCCAGCAAGAACCGGCAAATTGCCGTCATTGCGCGATAGTTTCGCCCTGCGGCGATTCCGCTGCAGCGCAACTTGCGCTAAGGGTAGAGCATGAATCAGGTCGTCCGCTTCCTTCGCGCGACGCTGCGCTATGGCCTTCGTGTGCTTGGCGTGATTGCGGTCGTTGCCCTCCTTCTCGTCGCCTTCGTGGGCTTCACGACTCCAGGCGCCCGCCTCGTCGCCTGGGCAATCGAGAAATATGCGGCAACGCCTGACCAGATCGTGCGGGTCGCTGATCCGAGTGCGCTGCTGACAGGTGAGTTTGCGGCAGGAAGCATCACGCTTTTCGACGGCCAAGGCGTCTATGCGGAGGTCCGCGACCTCAAGCTCAACTGGTCGCCGGCGGCCCTCCTCTCCTTCCGCTTCGACGCCGCGGCGTTGTCCGCCGGCTCGGTGCGTGTCGAACGCCTGCCGATCCCCTCGACCGAGACCAAGGAAGTGCGCGCGACCTTCGCGCTTCCCGTCGACGTCAAGATCGACGCGATCGATCTCAAGGAGATCGTCATCGGCAAGGCAATCGCCGGCGAAGATCAGTTCCTGACCGCCAGCGGCAAGATCAATGCGACCAACGAGAGCATTGCCCTCAGCCTGACCGCCGCCCAGCGTGACCGGCCGGAAGCGCGCGCCGTCGCCGATATCGTCTTCAACCCGGCGGGCAACGAGCTGAAGCTGGAGGCAACCGTCGATGAGCCCAACAACGGCGTGCTCGCGAAACTCCTTCGCCTGCCCAACGAGCCCGCGGTCAACATCAAGCTGACCGGCGAAGGTCCCCTTTCCGACTGGGCCGGCACTGCCACGGCCGCGCTCGACGGCAGCGAGATCCTCAAGCTCGACGGTCGCCACGTCCAGACACCCGACGGCATGCATCGGCTCACCGTCACTGGCGGCGGCGGCTTCGGTTCGCTGATGCCGCCGGCACTGCGTGCGATGTTCGAGGGCGAGACCAGCATCGACGTCGCAGCCGCGTTCAACGGCCAGGGCATGGTGCGCGTCGACAAGGGGCAGATCGCGACCGGCGCGCTGACCTTTGGCGCCTTCGGCACCTTCGACAGCAAGGGCGACAACAATCTGCAGGCCCGGCTTGCCGGCACCAACGGCGCGATCGACTTCCGCTGGCCGCTGCAGAAGGGCGAGGCCCAGGCAAAGATCAACGCCGTCAACCTGTCGCTGATCGGCGACGCGCAGGCCGCAATCCTCGATCTCGCCGCCGACGTCGCCTCCGTGACGCTGCCGGACGCGGCACTTGGCGCCGTCAAGCTGTCGGCGCGCAGCGACGGCTTCAACCTCGCTACACAATCAGGCCCGCTAAAAACGGTGATCGAAGTCGGTGAGGCAGGCTTCGTCGACGCCAACGTCACCCGGCTGGTCCAGGCGCCAATGAAGATCGACGCCAGCCTGTCGGTGACGAAGGAGAACATCGTCTTCGATCCGGTGACGATCGAAAGCCCCGGCATTGGCGGTTCGGTCACCGGTGCCGTCTCACGTGAGGAAAACACGGTCACCACCGCCTTCAAGCTCTTTACCGTTCCGGAGGCTCTGCCGCCGGCTGCGGCGGCAAAGTTCGACGGGACCATCGCGCTTGCTGGCGAGGTTAAGACGGCGAACGACGGCAGCGTGACCGTCGAGGGCCTCGAACTCAAATCGAGCACGATCGAGGCGGCCGGCACGATAGCCTTGGCTCAGGGACAACTGACCACCGATCTCAAGGGAAAGCTGCCCAATCTCGGCAAGCTTCTGGCAGATGCCAAGGGCGAGGCTGAATTTACCGCAGCCGTGACCGGCCCGCTCGCCGAACTCGGCATCAAGGCCGAACTGACCTCGAGCGGCGCCACGCTCGCCGGACGCACCCTCAGCGACCTCACGATCAAGGCCGACGCGAAGGCCAACCCCTCGAGCCCGCAGGCGAGCCTGACCGCAACCGGTGCGCTCGACGGCCAGGCGATCGACGTCAAGGCCGACGTCGTCTCCAAGGACGGACGCACCGCCATCCCCGTGCTCGAAGCCAGGATCGGTGAAAACAAGCTGACCGGTGCGATCAGTTTCACCCCGGACTTCAAACCGGACGGCAAGATCGATTTCAACCTGCCCGATCTCGGCCTGCTTGCCGCCATGGCCGGGCAGAAAGCCTCTGGCGATCTCAACGGGTCGGCCGCAATCAAGACCGCAAACGGCATCACCTCCGTCGTCGTCAAGGCCGGCGGCAGCGGCATCAAGCGTGATGCCCTGACGATCGCCAAGCCGACTGCTGATATCACGATCTCCGATGTCGCGGCCCTCGCCATCAAGGGCAGCGTGCGCGCCGAGACCATCGCTCAAGGCGCCAACCGCGTTGCCGGCCTCGCCGTCGATTTCCAGCAGCAGGCGGGACGCACCGGCTTTTCGATCGACGGCAAATATGATGGTGGCCCGCTCACGGCTAAGGGCGATCTCACGAGTGCGAAGGGACGCACGGAAATTCGCCTCGCCTCCTTCGGCGCGACGCCAAAGGGCATCCCGCTGAAGCTCGCGCAGCCGACGGTCATCGCCATCGAAAACGGCACCGTCCGCCTCAACGCGCTGACGATCCAGGCATCGAAGGGCACCATCGCGGTCAACGGAACGGCCGGCGAAAAACTCGACATCACCGCCAAGCTCAATGCGCTGCCCGCAGCGCTGGTCAACGCTTTTGTCCCGGACCTCGGCGCCGAGGGCACGATCGCCGGCACCGTCGACGTCGCTGGCGCAACGTCCGCACCTGTCGTCGCCTACAACCTCAAATGGTCTGGCGCGTCGCTGGCCGCCGCACGCACGGCCGGGGTCGCCGCCTTCGACATCGCCGCCAACGGCAAGTTCGCCAACAACAAGGTAACGCTCGACACGACGCTTTCGGGCGCCAGCGGCCTTTCCTTCAAGGGCGGCGGCAATGTCGATATCGGCGGCAACATGCCGATCGCAATGAAGTTCAATGGCAACCTGCCCTTTGCCCTCATTGCCAACCTGATGGCGGAAAAAGGCTTCACGCTCACGGGCCAGGCCGGCATCAACCTCGCGATTTCCGGCTCCGCCAAGGCGCCGCAGATCGCCGGCACCGTCACGACATCCGGCGGGCGGCTCGTCGACGTGCGCCGCAACCTGGCACTGAACGATCTGACCGCCAATGTCGCGCTCGACGGAAAGCAGGCGACGATCTCCAAGCTCTCGGCCAATCTCGCGACCGGCGGCTCGATCGAGGCGACCGGCACCGTCGGCACGGTCCCCGGCTCCGGCTTCCCGGCCAATCTGACGATCCGCCTGAACAATGCCACCTATGTCGACGGCACGCTGTTCAACGCCAATCTCAATGGCGAAATGACGCTGACCGGTCCGCTGGTCGCGACCCCGACGCTCGGCGGCAAGGTTACGATCCGCAAGGCATCGATCACCATTCCCGAGAAGCTGCCCACCTCGCTCTCGGCAATCGACATCAAGCACAAGAATGCGCCGCCCAAGGTGCAGAAAATGGTCAAGGACCTGCGCAAGGACGAGGTGCCGGCAGCCGGCGCCAATGCCAGCGGCGGCATCGCCTTCGATCTGGCAGTTGCCGCCAACCAGGTCTTCGTGCGCGGCCGCGGCATCGACGCCGAACTCGGTGGCAACCTGACGATCCGGGGCACGGCCGTGCAGCCGATCGTTTCCGGCGGCTTCGAAATGCGCCGCGGGCGCCTCGAAATCCTCGGCAAGCGCCTGACCTTCACCGACGGCAATATCGGCTTCGGTGGCGACCTGATCCCGACGCTTGACCTCAAGGCGACCTCCAGCGTCGGCTCGACGACCATCACAGTCTCGGTTGCGGGCCTCGCTAACAATCCGCAGATCGCCTTCTCGTCATCGCCGGCGCTGCCGCAGGACGAGATCCTGGCACAGCTGATCTTCAACCGGTCGCTGTCGAACCTCTCGGCCTTCCAGATCGCCCAGCTCGCCTCCGCCGTCAGCCAGCTTGCCGGCGGAGGCTCGACGTCGCTGCTTGATGGCCTGCGCAACAAGCTCGGCGTCGACGACCTCGACGTCACCACCGACGAGAACGGCGGCGCTTCGGTGCGCGCCGGCAAGTATCTCAACGACCGGACCTATATCGAGCTGCAGCAGGGCTCTGATTCTGCCTCCAGCAAGGCGGTCATCAATCTCGATGTCGGCAAGGGCGTGAAGCTCAAGGGGTCGGCTGCGGGCGACGGCTCGGCATCGGGCGGTATCTTCTTCGAGAAGGAGTATTGAGGGGCGGTTTGTCTGGCGTCGCGCTCCTCGACGACATTTTGATCAGATCAAGATACGGCCTGCGGACCGAATACGATCCGCAGCCGCGCGAATGCGTGCACGTCACGTGTGGAATCACCGCCACAGCGAACCCACATCGGCATCAGCCGCCGTCACGGCCAATTTGCTGCATTCATTTTTCAGGTGATTGTATTGTCTTCCCGAAAACCGCATCTCGAATTGCCCGAGAATCTCCTGCCGCTCGTTGCAGGCTATGACTGGAATCATGACACGCTCGGACAGTCGGACTCGAGCATCTATCTGCTGAAGGCGCCGGATCGCCCGATGCTGGTGCTGAAAGTCGAGGCTGCCGGCCCCTTCAGCGAATTCGTTGACGAGGCGGAGCGGCTTGATTGGCTGGCGTCTCAGGGCATGCCCTGTCCGCGGGTGATCGCCCGCGCCTTCGACGCGGAAACGAACTGGCTGCTGCTGCAGGCTGTCGAGGGCACGGACCTCGCCTCCACGACGCTGTCGCCAAAGGACCGGATCGTCATCTTGGCGGACGCCCTGAAACGCTTGCATGGGCTGGACGTCGCCGACTGCCCCTTCGATCACCGGATCGAAAAGCGCATCGCCATCGCGGGAGCGCGCACCGAAGCCGGCCTTATCGATGAAGACGATTTCGACGAAACGCGACTCGGCCGCACGGCGGCAGATCTTTTTGCAGAACTCCGAGCCCGCGTACCTTCGATCGGCAAGCTCGTCATTACCCACGGCGACGCCTGCCTGCCGAACATCATCGAGAAGAATGGCCGGTTCTCCGGTTTCATCGATTGCAGCCGGTTGGGCGTCGCCGATCCCTATCAGGACATTGCACTTGCCTGTCACAGCATCGCCCACAATCTCGGCGAGGAATGGGTCCAGCCGTTTCTGGCGCGCTATGGCATCGACAGGGACGATCCGGAGAAACGCGACCTCTACTGCCTGCTCGACGAGTTCTTCTGATTGCCACGCGGCGGGCAACATATCCCGCCAAAGTGCACGGCCATACAGCGAGAGGCCCGCAACGCCTCAGGCGGCGTTGCGGGCCTCGATGTTCAGATCGACGATTTCGGCATCCTCAATGGCGTTGAACAGCGCCCAGATATGGCCGAAAGGATCGATAAAGGCACCGACGCGGTCACCGGTCGACAAAGTCTCGGCCGGATTGCGCAGGCTTGCCCCCGCGCCGATCGCCCGGCCGATCACACGATCGACATCGCGAACATGCAGTTCCAGGATCACCGCCGTCGTGCCCAGCGCATGCGGAGAGCGCGGTCCCCCGAGCTTGGGCTCCGCATCGCGGCGCGGGTTGGCCCCGGCAATCCGGAAGACCGATTCCCCGATCCTCAGATCCGCACTCGTCAGAATGCCGCTCGGCCATTCGTGCCGCTGCAGGAGCTCGGCGCCGAGCGCCTCGCGATAAAAGGCGATGGCGCGATCCTCGTCGCCATGCCTGACAAACAGCTTCACACAGATCTGCCGATCGGCAAGCCTGCCGCCATTGGCAACCATGACATCCTCCATCTTGGGTGAGGCGCACATCATAGCGAAACATGAGAACAAAGCAAGAACAATTCGACTCAGAGACGCAATTTCCTCACCGCTTTGGGCGGCGAAAAATGCTCAGAATGCACCGGTCATCTTGCTGGTTTTCAACAGGATATTCGTCTCGGTGACGGTGATCCCGTCGATCAGGCGGATGCGCCGCAGCGTCTCGTCGAAGGAGACGAGATCGCGATCCTGCAGCTCGGCGATGAAGTCCCAGCGGCCATTGGTGCTGTGCAGCGCCCGGACCTGCGGCAGGCCGCGCAACTGTTCGGCAACGCGGTCGGCCATCTTTCCATGCACCTCGATCATCACCACGGCGCGGACCCCGGAAGCCGGGATTTCCGCGCCGGTTCGGATGGTAAAGGCAGCGATCGTGCCATTAGCGACGAGCCTGTCGATGCGGGCAGCAACGGTCGCGCGCGATACGCCTGTCATTTCCGATAGCGTTGAAACGGGGATGCGCGCATTCTGGCGCAAGGCGCTGATGAGTGCCTGATCGAGATCATCCATTGCTATCACTTTGTAACATGGTGCTTATCAATCTGTCGATTTTATCTCACTAATCGGCAGTTTTCCATCTTTTTGCTGACATGCATTTTGGCCATAATCCGCGCGATCCCAACCGGGTACACACGGAATTATCTTGAGAAGGAATCGGGCGGATATGACGACCATCACGCTGATCGGCGCACCCATCGAAGAAGGTTCTGGACGGCGCGGCGCAGCCATGGGGCCGACGGCCCTGCGCATAGCCGGCATCGACACGGTGCTGCGCGACCTCGGCCACACGGTTCACGACGAAGGCGACGTCAAGCCGCTGCCGGCCCGCGACCTCGCCAACCACCCGGGCGCCAACAATCTGCAGATCGTCGCAGCCTTTGCCCGCGCGCTGCACGATTCCGTGCACGACACGGTTCGCAAGGGCCACTTCCCGATCATCCTCGGCGGTGACCACGCGCTCTCCATGGGCAGCGTCTCCGGCATGGCGCGTTACGCCGCCGAAGTCGGCCGGCCGCTCTTCGTGCTCTGGCTCGACGCCCACGCCGACTTCAATTCGCCGTCAACCTCCCCCTCCGGCAACATGCACGGCATGCCGGTCGCGTATTTCTGTGGCGAAGCGGAATTCGCTCCGATTCTGCCGGCCGACCGGCCGTTCGTCGATCCGAAGAAGGTCTTCCAGGTCGGCATCCGCTCCGTCGACGATCGCGAGCGCGAAGAGATCACCGAGCACGGCGTACGCGTCTATGACATGCGCGCCGTCGACGAACTCGGCATGGCCCACATCATGCGCCAGATCCTCAATGAGGTTCGCGCCGCCAACGGCCTGCTGCATGTCAGCCTCGATGTCGATTTCATGGATCCGGAACTCGCCCCCGGCGTCGGCACCACCGTTCCCGGCGGCGCGACCTTCCGCGAGGCGCACCTGATCATGGAAATGCTCTGGGAAAGCGAACTCGTTTCCTCGCTCGACGTCGTCGAGCTCAACCCCTTCCTCGATGACCGCGGCAAGAGCGCGCGTATCCTGGTCGAATTGACGGCGAGCCTCTTCGGCCGCCGTGTGCTCGACCGGCCGACCCGCAGCGCCTGAGATAACAAACGGAGGACAATGTATGAATACGACGGCAGCCCTGATCGAAACCGAATACCGGCTTGGCGCGCATAACTACAAACCGCTCGACGTGGTGCTCTCGCGCGGCGAAGGCGTCTATGTCTGGGACATGGAGGGCAATCGCTACCTCGATTGCCTCTCGGCCTATTCGGCCGTCAACCAGGGCCACTGCCATCCGAAGATCCTGAAGGCGATGATGGAGCAGGCGCAGAAGCTGACGCTCACCTCCCGCGCCTTCCGCAACGACCAGCTCGCGCATTTCTATGAAGAGATCGCAGCCCTCACCGGCTCGCACAAGGTGCTGCCGATGAACTCCGGCGCCGAAGCCGTCGAAACCGCCGTCAAGGCGGTGCGTAAGTGGGGTTACGAGGTCAAGGGCGTGGCCGAGAACCAGGCCGAGATCATCGTCTGCTCCAACAACTTCCATGGCCGCACCATGGGCATCGTCGGCTTCTCCACCGACCCGGATGCCCGCACCGGCTTCGGTCCTTTCGCACCGGGCTTCAAGGTCGTGCCCTTCGGCGACATCGACGCCTTCCGCGCTGCGATCAACGAGAACACCGTCGCCTTCCTCGTCGAGCCGATCCAGGGCGAAGCGGGCGTTATCGTTCCGCCGGTTGGCTATTTCACGACCGTTCGCGAGCTCTGCACCAAGCATGGCATCACGCTGATCCTCGACGAAATCCAGACCGGCCTTGGCCGCACCGGCAAGCTGCTCGCCGAAGAGCACGAAGCCATCGAAGCCGACGTGACGCTGATCGGCAAGGCGCTCTCTGGCGGCTTCTACCCGGTCTCCGCCGTGCTTTCGAACTCCGAAGTATTGGGTGTTCTGAAACCGGGCCAGCACGGTTCGACCTTCGGCGGCAACCCGCTCGCCTGTGCCATCGCCCGGGCGGCGCTGAAGGCGCTGACGGAAGAAGGCATGATCGAGAACTCAGCCCGCATGGGCGAGCGCTTCCAGAAGGGCCTCACCGACATCCGCTCCAACATCATCAAGGAAGTTCGCGGTCGCGGCCTGATGCTGGCGGTCGAGCTGGTGCCGGAAGCCGGTGGCGCCCGCAAGTACTGCGAAGCACTGAAGCAGCTGGGTATCCTTGCCAAGGACACCCATGGCGACACGATCCGCATTGCGCCGCCGCTAGTGATCAACGCTGAACAGGTCGACTGGGCCGTGGAACAGTTCGCAAAGGTTCTCGCCTCCGCCTGACCCCAAGATCCGATCCGCCCCGAGCCAGGCTCAGGGCGGATCATCCTTGAAGCGACGCAATTCCGGACGGAAAACCGTTTCACACTTTTCCTGGAACTGCTCTAAGCACTTGCAAAAGCAAGTCTTAACGAATCCCGGCCTATAGTCCCTTCCCAAAGCGCAAAGCGGTTCTTCCGCGCATGATGCAGCTGCGCCCCGCCGGATGTGATCGGCGGACTGTAAGGATCTCTCCCCAACGGACCATCGCCGCGCTCCCATGCGCCGGCAGCCATGCGGAGATATCTCGAGTTTGGCGGTGTCGCGCCATGGGCGTCGACCGGAAAGCTGGAAGGACCTTCGATGACAAGCACACTCAGGACGGCCGGGTTTGACGGCGAGACGCTGGAGATCATTGCGTTCCGCCTCCACGATCAGGAATTCTGCGTCAAGACGACGACGATCCGCGAAATCCGCGGCTGGGCGCCCTCCACCCCCATTCCCCATTCGCCGCCGGAAGTGATCGGTGTCATGAACCTGCGCGGCACAGTGATCCCGATCATCGATCTTGCCCACAAGCTCGGCATGAAATCGACGACGGCCAACGAACGCAGCGCAATCGTCGTCGCCGAAGTGCACAACATGGTGATCGGCCTCGTCGTCGATCGCGTCTCCGACATCCTCACCGTTCAGGGCAGCCAGGTGCAGCCGGTGCCGGAAGTGACAGCGTCCTTCGACAAGAGCTTTGCCGAAGGCATCATCGCCAACGAGAACGGCATGATCTGCTTCCTCAACCTGGCGCGAATGTTCAAGGAACGTGAAGTCGAAGAACTGGCCGCCTGAGGTAACCCTGAGGTAGCAGACGAACGACATGAAGGCCGCCCTACGTGCCGTGGGGCGGCCTTTCTTATTGGCGGCAGACCCAGATTGCACGGCAGTAGATTAGAAAAGCAGGATCAACTAATTCAACTAAAATTGGATATACGAGTTTTTACAACTGAAATTTGATAGTTGCTATTTTAACACCTGCTTAATAGTCCTGTTACTAACCTAGATTGTAGAAACACGGCGACTTGGGCATGAAGCCCGGTAGTTCGAACTCCCCTCACGAAGCACGAAGCCGCTGACCCGGTGGGCCGGCGTAGGACGACCAGACAATTTTCGGCAGGCCGGTATTTGTCTTAGTCCGGGAGTTGCGCCGCTTTGGCCCCGCAAACCCTGTCAAAGAAGGCACGAAGCCCCGGCTTGAGCCAACAAACGAGATCAGAGGGTTACAATGTTCGCTCTCGGTAAAATTGCAGATGCGCGCCAGATCGTCGCCGCGCTTTCGAAGTCGCAGGCCATCATTCAGTTCGACCTGACCGGCAAGATCCTGACCGCCAATGAGAACTTCTGCCAGGCGCTCGGCTACGGCCTTTCGGAAATCGTCGGCCAGCACCATCGCATGTTCTGCCCGGCCGACTACACCCAGACGCAGGAATACCGCGACTTCTGGGCCCGCCTCGGGCGCGGCGAGTTCGACGCCAATGCCTACAAGCGCATCGCCAAGGGCGGCCGCGAAATCTGGATCCAGGCGACCTACAATCCTGTGTTCCGCGGCGGCAAGCCGTACAAGGTGGTGAAGTTCGCAACCGACATCACCGCCGCCAAGGCGCGGGCAACCGAGGATGCCGGCAAGCTCGACGCGATCTCCCGTTCGCAGGCGGTCATCGAGTTCACACCGACAGGCGAAATCCTGACGGCCAACGAGAATTTCTGCGCCGCACTCGGCTACAGCCTCTCGGAAATCCAGGGCAAGCATCACAGCATGTTCTGCGAACCGAATTACGCCCGCACCGCCGAATATGCCGACTTCTGGAAACGTCTCGCCGCCGGCGAATTCTTCTCCAACGAGTTCGTGCGCTACGGCAAGGGCGGCAAGGAGATCTGGATCCAGGCGGCCTACAACCCGATCCGCGACTTCAGCGGCAAGGTCTACAAGGTCGTCAAGTTCGCGACCGACGTCAGCGAGCGCATGAGCGCGATCAACAGCCTCGGCGCCGGCCTGAGGGCGCTCGCCGAGGGCGACCTGACCCGCAACCTCGACACGCCCTTCGTGCCCAGCATGGAAACGGTGCGGACCGACTTCAACGGGGCGACCGCCAAGCTGCGCGAGGCGATGCGCACCGTCGGCGACAATGCCAGCGCGATTGCCTCCGGCGCCCGGGAAATCCGCTCAGCGGCCGACGACCTGTCGAAGCGCACGGAACAGCAGGCGGCCTCCGTCGAGGAAACCGCAGCCGCGCTCGACGAGATCACCACGACGGTTGCCGACTCCAGCCGCCGGGCCGAAGAGGCGGGCGGAATGGTGGCCAAGACCAAGGCCGGCGCCGAACGCTCCGGCAATGTGGTCAAGAGCGCCATCGGCGCGATGGGCCAGATCGAACAGTCGTCACGCGAAATCTCCAACATCATCGGCGTCATCGACGACATCGCCTTCCAGACGAACCTGCTGGCGCTCAACGCCGGCGTCGAGGCGGCACGCGCCGGTGAAGCCGGCAAGGGCTTCGCCGTCGTCGCCCAGGAAGTGCGCGAACTGGCGCAACGCTCCGCAAGTGCGGCCAAGGATATCAAGGCGCTGATCGGCACCTCCACCGAACATGTCAAGAACGGCGTGTCGCTGGTCGGCCAGACGGGTGCTGCGCTCGAAGAGATCCTTTCCCAGGTCCAGGAGATCAACGCCAACGTCTCGGCGATCGTCGAGGCCGCCCGCGAACAGTCGACCGGCCTCAAGGAGATCAACCAGGCGGTCAACTCGATGGACCAGGCGACCCAGCAAAATGCAGCGATGGTCGAGGAAAGCACGGCCGCAAGCCACGCCATGGCCCGCGAGGCAGACGCCCTGCACGAACTGCTCCGACAGTTCCGCTACGGCGAGCAAGCCCAGATCATCGACGCGAACCGCCACTTTGACGACCGCGCGCAACCGACCCGGCTCCACGCAACCGCCCGCGCCATGCGCAGCGGCCAACGAACAAGCCTTGCTGCGGCACCGGCCGCGGATGGCTGGCAGAATTTCTGAGCGCACATCCCTGCACCCCGCGCTCGGGAATGGGGAAGGCGGCTACCGGTAGCCGCCTTCCCTTTAATCTTTTCAGACGCAGCAATTGCTTGGAAAACGCCCCGTCCGCTAAGAGCGGAGAACCTGCGGTCGATGATGAGCGCAGGCTGGCTAGGCGGCTTCCGGACGCTTGATCTTCGCCGCCGCTTCCAGCACCAGCGGCGTCAGCCCCTCGCCGCCATTGTCGATATGCTCGAACAATTTCCGCCGCATGCGTGGCTCCCAATATTTGTTGATATGGGTGGCAACGCCCTGGGCCGCCTCGTTCTGCGGCTGGCTCTTGAAGAAGGTGGCGATCTGGTTCGCCATGTAGATCAGCTTGGCGTTGGTGTTGTCATGCGACATCGGCGACAGCTCCGGACTTGATGCGTTCGGCATGGGTGAATATCTCGAATTCGTCGCCGCGCACCAGCGCAATCAGCGTCATGCCCGCAGCCTCTGCCGTACGGATGGCCAGCGCCGTCGGCGCCGAAATGGCGATGATCACGGGGCTGCCTACGACCGCCGTCTTCTGCACCATCTCGACGGAAACGCGGCTGGTAACGACGACGGCGCCATCGCTACCCCTAAAGCCGGCGCGCGCCGCAGCACCCACCAGCTTGTCGAGCGCATTGTGGCGGCCGACATCCTCTCGGACTGCGATCAGGCCGCGTCCAGGCACATAGAAGGCGGCACCGTGCACGGCGCGCGTCTCGAAATGCAGCGGCTGCTGGCCGTTGAGCAGTGCCACGGCCGAGACGACATCCTCCTGCGACAGCCTCAACTTCGACCCGGAAACATCCGGCGTCGGCCGCACTGCCTGCTCGATCGATTCGATGCCGCAAAGCCCACACCCGACCGGACCCGCCATGTGCCGGCGGCGCTGGCGGAGCATGTCGTTCTCTTGGTCCTCAAGCACAATCTGCAGGTCGATGCCGAGATTGCCGGCCACCGTCTCGGCGACGATCTCGACTGTTTCGATCTGGCCGGTATCCGTGATGATGCCTTCGGTCAGGCTGAAGCCGACGGCGAAGTCTTCAAGGTCGCCGGGCGTCGCCATCATCACCGCGTGGGTCGAGCCGCCGTAGCTGAAGGCAACCGGCGTCTCTTCCGGCACGGCGCGTGAACCGTCCCGAAGCGCGC
Organism: Ensifer sp. 22460; assembly: GCF_052044935.1. Lineage (NCBI taxonomy): Bacteria > Pseudomonadati > Pseudomonadota > Alphaproteobacteria > Hyphomicrobiales > Rhizobiaceae > Ensifer > Ensifer sp. 22460. Next base: position 187,693 of record NZ_JBQENZ010000009.1, on the reverse strand, counting down.
CGCCGCGGCGGGCAGCCTCGGCAACGGTTGTCGATGTCCTAAATGTCGCCATGGTCGGTCGCGGCGCAAAACATCATTCCGCCGCCTCCAGCTTGCCGGAAATCCGGCGCGACTGGCGGGCCTGCTCGTCATAGTCCACCTGCCAGTCCGAAGGCCCGTTCGACGGCATTACCTGCACCGCCGTCACCTTGTATTCCGGGCAGTTCGTCGCCCAGTCGGAGAAGTCGGTGGTGATGACGTTTGCCTGCGTCGTCGGGTGGTGGAAGGTGGTGTAGACGACGCCCGGCGCCACGCGGTCGGTGATCAGCGAACGCAGGGTCGTTTCGCCGGCGCGGCTGGCAAGCCTGATCCAGTCGCCGTCGCGAATGCCACGCTGTTCGGCATCGTGCGGGTGGATCTCCAGTCGATCTTCCGCGTGCCAGACGACGTTGTCGGTACGCCGCGTCTGGGCGCCGACATTGTACTGGCTGAGGATACGGCCGGTGGTCAAGAGCAGCGGGAAGCGCGGACCGGTGCGTTCGTCGGTCGCCACATATTCGGTGCGGATGAACTTGCCCTTGCCACGCACGAAGCCGTCGACATGCATGATCGGCGAGCCCTCGGGATGCTTCTCGTTGCATGGCCACTGCACCGAGCCCAACTTGTCGAGATAGTCGTAGGAGACCAGCGCGAAGCTCGGCGTCGTGGCAGCGATCTCGTCCATGATCTCGGACGGATGACGATAGTTCCAGTTGAGGCCCATCGCCTGGGCAAGCTTCTGCGTGACCTCCCAGTCGGCATAGCCGTTTTTCGGCGTCATCACCTTGCGCACCCGGTTGATGCGGCGCTCGGCATTGGTGAAGGTGCCGTCCTTTTCCAGGAACGTCGAACCCGGCAGGAAGACGTGGGCGTAGTTCGCCGTCTCGTTGAGGAAGAGGTCGTGCACGACGACGCACTCCATTGCGGCAAGGCCGGCTGCCACATGCTTGGTGTCCGGGTCGGACTGCAGGATGTCTTCACCCTGAATGTAGATGCCCTTGAAGGTGCCATCGACCGCGGCATCGAGCATGTTCGGGATGCGCAGGCCAGGCTCGTTGGAAATCTCAACGCCCCAGAGCTTCTCGAAGGTTTCGCGCGTCGCGTCGTCGGAGATATGGCGGTAGCCCGGCAGCTCGTGCGGGAACGAACCCATGTCGCAGGAGCCCTGCACGTTGTTCTGACCGCGCAGCGGGTTCACGCCGACGCCCGGCCGGCCGATGTTGCCGGTGACCATCGAAAGGTTAGCGATCGCCATGACCGTTGTTGAGCCCTGGCTGTGCTCGGTGACGCCAAGACCATAGTAGATCGCGCCATTGCCGCCGGTGGCATAGAGCCTTGCTGCACCGCGCACGAGTTCGGCCGGCACGCCGGTATAGGCTTCGGTCGCTTCCGGGCTGTGATAGGGCTCGGCGACGAAAGCCGCCCAGTCCTCGTATTCCGACCAGTCGCAGCGCTCGCGGATGAATTTCTCGTCGGCGAGGCCTTCGGTGACGATCACATGCGCCATCGACGTCAGGATCGCGACATTGGTGCCTGGCTGCAGCGGCAGGTGATAGGAGGCTTCGATATGCGGCGAGCGCACGATGTCGGTGCGCCTGGGATCGATGACGATCAGTTTGGCGCCCTCGCGCAGCCGCTTCTTCAGTCGTGACGCGAAGACCGGATGGCCGTCCGTCGGGTTGGCGCCGATGATGACGGCAACGTCAGTGAACTCGACCGAATCGAAATTCTGCGTGCCGGCCGATGTGCCGAAAGCCTGGCCGAGTCCGTAGCCGGTCGGCGAGTGGCAGACGCGGGCGCAGGTATCGACATTGTTGTTGCCGAAGCCGGCACGCACCAGCTTCTGCACCAGATAGGTCTCTTCATTGGTGCAGCGCGACGAGGTGATGCCGCCGACGGAATCACGGCCGTACTGATACTGGATCCGCCGGAACTCGGAGGCCACATGCGCATAGGCCTCCTCCCAGGTGACCTCGCGCCAGGGATCGGAGATCTTCTCGCGGATCATCGGGTTGAGGATGCGGTCCTTGTGGTTGGAATAGCCATAGGCAAAGCGACCCTTGACGCAGGAATGGCCGCGGTTGGCCTGGCCATCCTTCCACGGCACCATGCGCACCAGCTCCTCGCCGCGCATTTCCGCCTTGAACGAGCAGCCGACGCCGCAATAGGCGCAGGTGGTGACGACGGAATGTTCCGGCTGGCCGATCTCGATGACCGATTTCTCTGTGAGCGTCGCCGTCGGGCAGGCCTGCACGCAGGCGCCGCAGGAGACGCATTCGGACGACATGAAGTCTTCCGCCATGCCGGCCGAAACGCGACTGTCGAAACCCCGACCGCCGATCGTTAGCGCGAAGGCGCCCTGCACTTCCTCGCAGGCCCGCACGCAGCGCGAGCAGACGATGCACTTGGCCGGATCATAGGTGAAGTATGGATTGGACTCGTCCTTCGGCAGCCACTTGGCATTGATTTCGCCATTGTTGCGGGCCGTGACGTGGTTCTCGCCCTCATACCCGTAGCGCACGTCGCGCAGGCCGACGGCGCCGGCCATGTCCTGCAGCTCGCAATCGCCATTGGCCGCGCAGGTCAGACAGTCGAGCGGGTGGTCGGAGATGTAAAGCTCCATCACCCCCCGGCGCACGTCCTTCAGCCGCGGCGTCTGGGTGGAGACTTCGATACCCGCCGCCACCGGCGTCGTGCACGAGGCCGGCATGCCGGCGCGTCCCTTGATCTCGACGAGACAGAGCCGGCAGGAGCCGAAGGCATCCATCATGTCGGAGGCGCAGAGCTTCGGCACCTCGATGCCAGCGTCCATCGCCGCGCGCATGATCGAGGTTCCCTCAGGTACCGTGACTTCGCACCCGTCGATCGTCAGCGTCACCAGTTTTTCGGACTTGGAAGCGGGAGTGCCGTAGTCGATTTCATGTATGAGAGACATGGTCTTCCTCCTCACTCCGCCGCTTCAACGCGCGGTGCCGGCTGAAAGTCATCCGGGAAATGGGTCATGGCGCTCATGACGGGATAGGGCGTGAACCCGCCAAGCGCGCAGAGCGAACCGAATTTCATCGTGTTGCAGAGATCGGCGAGCAGTTCGCGGTTTTTCTCCGGCTCGATGCCGGCGGCGATCTTATCCGCCACCTCGACGCCGCGCGTCGAACCGATGCGGCAGGGCGTGCACTTGCCGCAGCTCTCGACTGCGCAGAACTCCATGGCGAAACGCGCCTGGTGCAGCATGTCGACGGTATCGTCGAAAACGACGATGCCGGCATGGCCGATGAGGCCGTCGCGCGCGGCAAAGGCCTCATAGTCGAACGGCGTGTCGAACAGAGCGCGAGGGAAATAGGCGCCGAGCGGGCCGCCCACCTGCACGGCCTTCACCGGCCGGCCACTCGCCGTACCGCCGCCGATGTGATCGATGATCTCACCGAGCGCGAGGCCGAAGGCGGTTTCGAACAGGCCGGCATGCTTGACGTTGCCGGCGATCTGGATCGGGATCGTACCGCGCGAGCGGCCCATGCCGAAGTCGCGATAGAAGGTAGCCCCCTTGTCCATGATAACAGGGACGGAGGCGAGCGAGATCACGTTGTTGATCACGGTCGGACAGTCGAAGAGGCCCTTGTGGGCCGGGAGCGGCGGCTTGGCGCGAACGATGCCACGCTTGCCTTCGAGGCTGTTGAGCAGCGCCGTTTCCTCGCCGCAGACATAGGCGCCGGCGCCGGTGCGCACCTCCATGTCGAAGGCCTTGCCGGAGCCGAGCACCGAAGCGCCGAGCACGCCGGCCTTGCGCGCGATCTCGATCGCCTCAGCCATCGCCGCGATCGCATGGGGATATTCGGAGCGGGTATAAATGAAGCCCTTGGTGGCGCCGGTCGCGATGCCTGCGATCGCCATGCCCTCGATCAGCACGAAGGGATCACCCTCCATGATCATCCGGTCGGCAAAGGTGCCGCTGTCGCCCTCGTCGGCATTGCAAACGATGTATTTGCGTGTCCCCGCGGCCTCGAGAACCGTCTTCCACTTGATGCCTGTCGGGAAACCGGCGCCGCCGCGGCCGCGAAGGCCGCTCTCGGTCACCTGCGCGACGATCGCCTCCGGCGCCATGGCGATGGCGTTGCGCAGACCGGCAAGGCCGCCATGGGCCTGGTAGTCGTCGAGCGACAGGGGATCGGTGATGCCGCAGCGCGCAAATGTCAGTCGCGTCTGCTGCTTGAGGAAGGGGATCTCCTCGGTCTTCCCGAGACAGAGCGCGTGGTCGCCGCCATCGAGCAGCCCGGCATCAAGCAGTGAACCGACATCGCGTGCCTTGACCGGACCGTAGGCGACGCGACCTTCAGCGGTTTCCACTTCGACCAGCGGCTCCAGCCAGTGCATTCCGCGTGAGCCATTGCGTATGATTGTCGCGTCGAGACCGCGGGCCGCGATCGTCTCGGCCACGGCCTTGGCGACCTTCTCGGCACCGAGCGCCACGGCGGCGGCGTCACGCGGGATATAGATTTTCACCGTCATCGCCGCGCCTCCTGAACGAGCGCCTCGAGATCGGCGGCATCGACCCGGGCATGCACCTCTCCGTCAAGCATGGCCGAGGGTGCGCAGGAACAGAGCCCGAGACAGTAGACCGGCTCCAGCGTCACCGCGCCATCCGGCGTCGTCTCATGGAAATCGATGCCGAGCAGCCGCTTGGCGCGCTCGGCGAGCTGATCACCGCCCATCGACTGGCAGGCCTCGGCGCGACAGAGCTTCAGCACATGGCGTCCGGCCGGATGCTCGCGGAAGTCATGGTAAAACGTCATCACACCGTAGACTTCGGCGCGCGACAGGTTGAGCTCGCGCGCAATCACCGGAAGGCACTCCTGCGGCACATAACCGAACTCTTCCTGAAGCTCGTGCAGGATCGGCAACAGCGGACCTTCGAGCCCTTTGAGCTCCTCGACGATGGCAAGGGTGGTTTCCGCGATGTCGGCGCGCGGCTGATGGATGTTCAACGGGAGCCCTCCCGGCTCATGGGCTAGACGGCGACACCCGCAAACGGGCGACCGGTCCAGCCGACATTTCAATACCTGGCGAAGGCCGTTCCTCGGCGGTCTCCGGCCATGATCAAAAAAGCTTCGCGCTTATGGCCCGATGGGTCAATAAGGCTGTTCCGTCGATCGATAGAAAAAATCTATTGAACCTGGTTTCGCTCACCCAGGATACGCGCCTCGTGCAACAGAGCCGAGACAAGCGGCGTAAACGGCTCACGATGGGTCGCAACCAGGCCGACCGTGTGACGGGCATCCGGCTCGACGATCGGGATCATCCGGATATCCTCATGAAAACCGAATGATTTCGCGACGTTGAACGGCATGATGCTGGCCCAGCGCCCGGTCCGCACATGCGAAAAAAGCACGATCATCGAGTTCGATTCGAGCGTCGGCCTGGCGACCACGCCTGCCTCGGCAAAATGCTGGTTGACGATGCGGCGGTTCTGCATGTCGGCCGTCAATAGACAAAGCCGAACGTCGCTAACCTCTTTCCACGTCACGCTTTCCCGCTCTGAAAGCGGCGTTCCGGCGGCGGTGACGAGGTGATAGCGCTCGACTTGCAGCGGAACGCTGGTTACCCGGCCGAGCGGCTCGTTCTCCAGATAGGTGAGACCTGCATCGATCTCGAGGTTTTCGAGCAGCGCCAGAATCTGCAGCGACGTGGTCGACAGCACCGAGAAGGTGACATCAGGATGTTTCTCCTGGAATGGCGCGGTAATCATCGGCACCATCGCCAGCGTCGTCGGCACCGCGGCCAGGCGGATATGGCCGGAAAGGCCCTTGCGCGCCGCCCGCATCTCCTCGCGCATGGTGCGGGCATCGCCGACGATACGGCGCGCCCATTCGAGCACGCGCTGCCCCTCCGGCGTCAGTCCCTGGAAGCGCGACCCGCGGCTGACGAGCATCACGCCAAGCTGATCCTCGAGCTGGCGGATGGCGGCCGACAAGGTCGGTTGCGCTACGCCACACTCCTCCGCCGCGCGACCGAAGTGTCTTTCGCGTGCGAGAACGAGGAACATTTCCAGCTTGTCGATCATGTCATGCCTTTGGAGTTCTTGATTCTGCCACGCTACTGGACTGGCTTGCCCCTCACCCTAACCCTCTCCCCGCTCGCGGGGAGAGGGGACGTGCCCGGCGAGACAAGCCCGCTTGCAGTCAAGGCAGAACGAATACGGCGCAGCGCTGTCCCTTCTCCCTGCGCGCGGGGAGAAGGTGCCGGCAGGCGGATGAGGGGCGAACGCCGACGCAAACACATGTTCAAGCAATCAATTGCCCGCCATTGACCTCCAACACCTGCCCGGTGATGTAGCCCGACAGCGCGTGCGAAGCGAGGAACAGATAGGCCGGCGCGCAATCTTCCGCCGTCCCGAGCCGGCCGAGCGGGATGGTCTTGCGGGTCGCCTCCAGTTTTTCCGGCGACGAATAGCGCTCGTGGAAGTCGGTGGTGATCGTGCCCGGCGAAACGCAGTTGACCCGGATGCCCTCGGGCGCGAGCTCGCGCGCCAGCGCCTTGGAATAGGTGGCGACGAAGGCCTTGCTGGCCGAATAGATCGAAGAGCCGGCGCTGCCCCCTGTCAGGGCGGAGATCGATACGGTGTTGACGATTGCCGGATGCGTACCCTTGCGCAGAAGCGGCAGCATCGCCCGCGTCATTTCGACGACCGCAGTCTGGTTGAGCTGCACGACGGTTTGGTACTGCTCGTCGGTCAGCTCTGCCGCCGGGAAGCGACCGACCATGGTGCCGGCATTGTTGATGAGGATATCGATGCTATCGAACTGGCCTCTGACCACCTCGGCCAGCCCCTCGACGCCACCGGGCGCCAGAAAATCCGCGGTGACGACATGCGCCCGGCCTTCCGTCGCCGCCGATTCGAGAAAATCGGGCAGATCGCCGATCGATCGGCCGGCATGGACGAGCACATGCGCGCCGCAATCCAGAAACTGCCGGGCAACCTCCAGCCCGATGCCGCGCCCTGCACCGGTGACCACAACGGTCATGCCCTTGAACAACGCCGGATGAAACATGTCCTTCCCCTCTTCATTCCTCAAGCAGAGTCGCCCATCGGCGAAACGAATGCAACGCGCACTGATCCTTTGGCCCGCAGCGAAAGCGATTTCATCGAAACCGCCGAATCTGAAATTGCATGGCTTTCGTTTTTGCATATTATGAAACAAAACGAAAATGGGGAGGACGGAATGTACCTGACAGGTCGGCAGGCGGAAATCCTGGAGCTGGCGAAGAGCGAGGGCCGGGTGCTCGTGGAGGAACTGGCGCAGCGCTTTTCCGTTACGCCGCAAACCATCCGAAAGGACCTGAACGACCTCTGCGACGCCAAGATTTTGAACCGCATTCATGGCGGTGCGATCTTCCCGAGCGGCAAGGAAAACGTCAAATACGATGCCCGCCGCCAGATCGCAGCACCGGAGAAGCAGGCGATCGGCAGGGCGGCCGCCGAACTCATCCCCGACAACGCCTCGCTGTTCATCAATATCGGCACGACGACCGAGGCCGTGGGTGAAGCGCTGCTCGACCACAAGGAATTGATGGTCATCACCAACAACATCAACGTCGCCAACCGCTTGCGAGTGTTCCCCTCGATCGAGGTGGTGATCACCGGCGGCGTCGTGCGTGGCTCCGACGGCGGTATCGTCGGCGAGGCCGCCGTCGACTTCATCAAGCAGTTCAAAGTCGATTTCGCGGTCATCGGCGCCTCGGCGATCGACCATGACGGCGCGCTACTCGATTTCGATTTCCGAGAAGTGAAAGTCGCCCAGGCGATCATCGCCAATGCACGCCATGTCATCCTCGTTTCCGACTCGACCAAATTCGAAAGAACCGCGCCGGTGCGCATCGGCCATATCTCCCAGGTCCAGACCTTCATCACCGATCGCTGTACGCTTGAAAATGTCAGGAAAATCTGTGCCGAACAGGATGTTCGGCTGATCGAAACCGACGTCTGAATCGGGAGGTTTAGACACCCCTAAAGATTCGGGGAGCATTCGTTTGACATTCGGTATGTTTTCGTTTTAACTGATTTCACTTTCGCTCATGCATCAATTTGTGCATCGCGAAAAGTGGAGGGGAAACAGCAGTGTCAGAGCAGGCAATCTACGACGTCTTCGTCATCGGCGGCGGCATCAACGGATGCGGCATCGCGCGCGACGCGGTCGGCCGCGGATACTCGGTCGCCTTGGCCGAAATGAACGATTTCGCCTCCGGCACCTCTTCCGGCTCCACCAAGCTCATTCATGGCGGCCTGCGCTATCTCGAGCATTACGAGTTCCGCCTCGTGCGCGAAGCGCTGATGGAGCGTGAAGTGCTCTGGGCAATGGCGCCGCACGTCATCTGGCCGATGCGCTTCGTGCTGCCCTATCATAAGGGCGGCCTGCGCCCGGCCTGGCTCATCCGCCTCGGCCTCTTCCTTTACGATCACATCGGCGGCCGCAAGCTGCTGCCGGCAACGGCGACGCTGGACATGAACCGCGATCCGGCCGGCAAGCCGCTGAAGCGGCTGTTCAACAAGGCGTTCGAATATTCCGACGGCTGGGTCAATGACGCCCGCCTGGTTGTGCTCAATGCCCGCGATGCTGCCGATCGCGGCGCCGTGATCATGGCCCGAACCCGCGTCGTCTCGGCACGGCGTAAAGGCGCGCTCTGGACCGTCGAGACCGAAAATCAGGCAACCGGCGAACGCAAGACCCTGCAGGCGCGCATGCTCATCAATGCGGCCGGCCCCTGGGTCGATGCGGTGCTTTCGGGCGCGCTCGGCAAGAACGACGTCCACAATGTCCGCCTCGTCCAGGGCAGCCACATCGTCGTGAAGAAGAAGTTCGACGATCCGCGTGCCTATTTCTTCCAGAACCCGGATGGCCGCATCATGTTCGCCATCCCTTACGAGGAAGACTTCACGCTGATCGGCACCACCGATCGCGACTACACCGGCAACCCGGCGGATGTGCGCATCAGCGATGCCGAGGTCGACTATCTCTGCAGCGCGGCGAGCGAATATTTTCTGGAACCGGTGACGAAGGACGATATCGTCTGGACTTATTCGGCCGTGCGCCCGCTCTATGATGACGGCGCCAGCAAGGCGCAGGAAGCAACCCGCGACTACGTGCTGCGCGTCGAGGGCGACAAGGGTGCGGCACCGCTGCTCAACGTCTTCGGCGGCAAGCTCACGACCTACCGCCGCCTCGGTGAATCCGCGCTCGAAAAGATCGGCGAGGCGATCGGCGTCAAGGGTTCGAAATGGACCGCAGGATCAAAGCTGCCGGGCGGAGAATTCCCCGCCCAGGGTTATGCCGACGAAGTCGCAAGACTGCAAAAGCAATACCCCTTCCTTGCGCCTGTGCATGCCCGTCGCCTTGTGCGCCTCTACGGCACGCAGGCAGCCACCCTCCTGGGTTCGGCCTCGAACGAGGCGGCGCTCGGCCGCCGCTTCGGCGCCGATCTCTACGAGGCGGAAGTCAAGTGGCTGATCGCCAAGGAATGGGCACGGCGCGCCGAGGACGTGCTGTGGCGCCGCACGAAACTGGGATTGAAGCTGACGCCCGGCGAGGCGGCGGCGCTGGAGGAATACATGCGAGGTGCGGCCGACGCAGCCGCGTGAGGATCCTCGCATTCTGAAGCATTTCCAGCCAAAGCGCGCAGAGGCTCTGCGTCCGGAAATGCGAAAAACGACGAGATGGAGCGTTTCCACGCCGGCTTGGAAACGCTCGGGAATGCCGACAGGCTGGGTGGAGAATTCAATGCTTGAAATGAAGAAGATATCCAAGGTCGTGGGCGGGGAGACGCATATCTACCCGACCGACCTGGTGCTGGAGAGGGGGTCGCTCAATGTACTGCTCGGCCCGACCCTGTCCGGCAAGACGTCGCTGATGCGGCTGATGGCCGGTCTCGACAAGCCGGCTTCCGGTTCGCTGATCTTCGACGGCATCGATGTGACGGGCCTGCCGGTGCAAAAGCGCTCGGTCGCCATGGTCTACCAGCAGTTCATCAACTACCCGGCGATGACCGTCTATGAGAACATCGCCTCGCCGATGCGCATCAGCGGCGCCGACACCGCGACGATCGACCGCGAAGTGCGCAAGGCCGCCGATCTCCTGAAGCTGACGCCCTATCTCGACCGCACGCCGCTCAATCTCTCGGGTGGTCAGCAGCAGCGCACGGCACTTGCCCGCGCCATCGTCAAGAATGCCGACCTCGTGCTGCTCGACGAACCGCTCGCCAACCTCGACTACAAGCTGCGCGAGGAACTGCGCGAGGAACTGCCGAAGATCTTTTCCGCCTCCGGTGCCATCTTTGTCTATGCGACGACAGAGCCTTCGGAAGCGCTGCTGCTCGGCGGCAATACCGCAGCCCTCAGCCAGGGCCGCATCACCCAGTTCGGCAAGACCATCGACGTCTATCGTCGTCCGGTCGATCTCATCACCGCCCGCACCTTCGCCGATCCGCCGCTGAACTGCATCGAACTCGTCAAATCAGGTTCGGCTTTCGCGCTCGACGGCAAGCCGGTGCTGACGGTGCCTTCGCATCTGGCTGGCATCGCCGACGGTCCCTGCACCGTCGGCTTCCAGCCGCACCATATTTCGTTCGACCGTCCGCAAGGCAGCGGCGACGCACTCACCGTCAAGACCGCGATCTCCGAGATCGCAGGCTCGGAAAGCTTCATTCACGTCGGATTTGCCAATGCGCGCTGGGTCATGCTCGCGCCAGGCATTCACGACATCGAACCCGACGCGACCCTCGAGGTCTTCGTCGACACCCGTCATCTCATGGCCTTCGGGCCTGATGGACGCGCCATCGGCGGCGCGGCCTAAAGGGGGCGCTGGGAGGAAAACATGGCACGCATCGATCTCGAACATATCCGCCACGCCTATGGCGCCAAGCCGAAGTCTGAAAACGACTACGCGCTGAAGGAAGTGCATCACGAATGGAACGACGGCGGCGCCTATGCGCTGCTCGGCCCTTCCGGCTGCGGCAAGACCACGCTGCTCAACATCATCTCCGGCCTGATCAACCCGTCGGAAGGGCACATCCTCTTCGACGGCAAGGACGTGACGCATCTCTCGACCCAGGAACGCAACATCGCCCAGGTGTTTCAGTTCCCGGTGATCTACGACACGATGACGGTCTACGACAATCTGGCCTTCCCCTTGCGCAACCGGCATGTGCCGGAAGCCGAGGTTGACCGCCGCGTCAAGGAGACGATCGAAATGATCGGTCTCGGCGGCTGGGCGAAGAAGACCGCCCGCGGGCTGACCGCCGACCAGAAGCAGAAGATCTCGCTTGGCCGCGGCCTCGTGCGCAACGACGTCAGCGCCATCCTGTTCGACGAGCCGCTGACGGTCATCGATCCGGAAATGAAGTGGGTGCTGCGCTCACAGATCAAGCGGCTGCACAAGCAGTTCGGCTTCACCATGGTCTATGTCACCCACGACCAGACCGAGGCGCTCACTTTCGCCGACAAGGTCGTCGTCATGTATGACGGCCAGATCGTTCAGATCGGTACCCCGGCCGAACTCTTCGAGCGCCCGCGCCACACGTTCGTCGGCTACTTCATCGGTTCGCCGGGCATGAACGTGCTTCCGGTCAAGCTCGACGGCAACACCGCGACGGTCGGCGGCGAACACGTGGCGTTGAACTTCCTGCCCAAGTTCAAGGCCGGCGCCAAGACCGAGCTCGGCATCCGCCCGGAATTCGTCTCGCTCGGCCGCGAAGGCATGCCCGTGGCGATCACCAAGGTAGAGGACATCGGCCGCCACAAGATCGTGCGTGCCCGCTTCGCCGATCAGCCGATCTCGATCATCGTCGACGAGGATGGCGAGATCCCCGCCGATCCGCGCGTCCGCTTCGATCAGAAAGCCATCAACATCTACGCCGATTCCTGGCGCGTCGGCGAGGAGGCCTGACCATGGAAAAAACCTGGAACAACAAGGCCTGGTTCATGGTGCTGCCGGTTCTCGTGCTGGTCGCCTTCTCGGCCGTCATCCCGCTGATGACCGTCGTCAACTATTCGGTCCAGGACACCTTCGGCAACAACGCGTTCTTCTGGGCCGGCACCGACTGGTACGTGCAGGTGCTGACCTCCGACCGCTTCTGGGACGCGCTCACCCGCAACCTGATCTTCTCGGCGATCATTCTGGCCATCGAAATCCCGCTCGGCATCATCATCGCCCTCAACATGCCGAAGAAGGGTCTCGGCGTCCCGGTCTGCCTCGTGCTGATGGCGCTGCCGCTCTTGATCCCGTGGAACGTCGTCGGCACCATCTGGCAGGTCTTCGGCCGCGTCGATATCGGCCTGCTCGGCCGCACGCTCGAAGGCATGGGCATCAACTACAACTACGTGCAGAACCCGGTCGCTGCCTGGGTGACGCTGATCGTCATGGACGTCTGGCACTGGACGAGCCTCGTCGTGCTCTTGTGCTATGCCGGCCTCGTCTCGATCCCGGACGCCTATTACCAGGCGGCCAAGATCGACGGCGCCTCGCGCTGGTCGGTGTTCCGCTACATCCAGCTGCCGAAGATGAAGCGTGTGCTCCTGATCGCCTTCCTGCTGCGCTTCATGGATAGCTTCATGATCTACACCGAGCCCTTCGTCGTTACCGGCGGCGGCCCCGGCAACTCCACCACCTTCCTGTCGATCGACCTCGTCAAGACGGCCATTGGCCAGTTCGACCTCGGTCCGGCGGCAGCGCTATCGATCATCTACTTCCTCATCATCCTGCTGCTCTCGTGGATCTTCTACACCGTGATGACCACGAGCGACGCGCAAGGCTGATAAAGGCGGGAGGAGAACCAACATGCAAACACAACCGCTTACCGAACGCCTTTCCTGGCTGGTGCCGACGATCTACATCGTCTTCCTGCTCCTGCCGATCTATTGGCTCGTCAACATGAGCTTCAAGGAAACGAGCGAGATCCTCAGCACCTTCTCGCTCTGGCCGGTGAACCCGACGCTCAGGAACTATCAGGTGATCTTCACCGATCCATCCTGGTACAACGGCTACATCAACTCGATCATCTACGTCGTGATGAACACGGTGATCTCGGTATCGGCAGCGCTGCCGGCGGCCTACGCCTTCTCGCGCTACCGCTTCCTCGGCGACAAGCACCTGTTCTTCTGGCTCTTGACCAACCGCATGGCGCCGCCGGCCGTTTTCGCCCTGCCGTTCTTCCAGCTCTATTCGGCCTTCGGCCTGATCGACACGCACATCGCCGTGGCACTTGCCCACTGCCTGTTCAACGTGCCGCTCGCCGTCTGGATCCTCGAAGGCTTCATGTCGGGCGTGCCGAAGGAAATCGACGAAACCGCGTATATCGACGGCTATTCGTTCCCACGCTTCTTCGTGAAGATCTTCATGCCGCTGATCGCCTCGGGCATCGGTGTCGCCGCCTTCTTCTGCTTCATGTTCTCCTGGGTCGAACTGCTGCTAGCCCGCACGCTGACGACCACGGACGCCAAGCCAATCGCCGCCACCATGACCCGCACCGTTTCCGCTTCCGGCCTCGACTGGGGCGTGCTGGCCGCTGCCGGCGTGCTCACCATCATTCCGGGCGCGCTGGTGATCTATTTCGTCCGCAACTACATCGCCAAGGGCTTTGCCCTGGGGAGGGTATGATGACCGCTCAACCCATTCGCAAGGCCCGTTGGCAACTGCCCTTCGCCGCCGTTCTGATCGTCTATGCCGCCGCCGCCGGGCTGCTCATGAGCATGCTGCCGATCAAGGACGGTGCGCGCGACTGGTTCGCGCCGCTGGTCGCCGGTGGCTGGATGGCCTGGTCGTTTCCGTCGGCCATGTTCTTCCTCACCATCTTCGCGCTGCTGTCGATGATGGCGGTCTGGGAATATGCCGCGCCGGGCGGAAACCCGCGCGTCGGCATCCTGCGCTTCGAGACGACACGGGGCGATCGCCTCTTCGTGTCGCTGCTCGGAAGCGCCTTCATTCACCTCGCATGGCTCGGTTTCGTCGGCGGGCAGAACCTGTGGTGGGCGCTCGCGCTCTCGCTGGTCTATGCCGTCGGCGTCTTCCGCTATGTCTGAGGCGAGCCGATTTGAGGGGCCGCGGGAGCGGCCCCTCAAAAGCTAAAGAACCGCATTCGCAAACCTAAGGGAGGGAATTATGCGACGGCATCTTTTGACTACGACGGCGGCTATGCTGCTGGCTTTCACCGGCACCGCTTTTGCCGGCATGGACGAGGCAAAGAAGTTCCTCGATACCGAAATCGGCGACATGTCCTCGCTCGACCGCGCGGCCCAGGAAGCCGAAATGCAGTGGTTCGTCGATGCGGCCAAGCCCTTCGCCGGCATGGAAATCAAGGTCGTTTCCGAAACGATCACCACCCATGAATACGAATCGAAGACGCTGGCCAAGGCCTTCGCCGACATCACCGGCATCAAGATCACCCACGACCTGATCGGCGAAGGCGACGTCGTCGAAAAGCTGCAGACGCAGATGCAGTCGGGCGAAAACGTCTACGACGCCTACATCAACGACTCTGACCTGATCGGCACCCATTGGCGTTACCAGCAGGCGCGCAGCCTGACGGACTTCATGGCCAATGAAGGCAAGGACGTCACCAATCCGAACCTCGACATCGACGACTTCATCGGCAAGTCCTTCACGACCGCGCCGGATGGCAAGCTCTACCAGCTGCCCGACCAGCAGTTCGCGAACCTCTACTGGTTCCGCTACGACTGGTTCAACGACGAGAAGAACAAGGCGGACTTCAAGGCGAAGTACGGCTACGACCTCGGCGTTCCGGTCAACTGGTCGGCCTATGAGGACATTGCCGAGTTCTTCACCGGCCGCGAAGTCGACGGCAAGAAGGTCTATGGCCACATGGACTACGGCAAGAAGGACCCGTCGCTCGGCTGGCGGTTCACCGACGCCTGGCTGTCGATGGCCGGCAACGGCGACAAGGGCATCCCGAACGGCAAGCCGGTCGACGAATGGGGTATCAAGGTCGACGAGAACTCGCGTCCGGTCGGCTCGTGCGTTGCCCGCGGCGGCGACACCAACGGCCCGGCGGCCGTCTACTCCATCCAGAAGTACCTCGACTGGATGAAGGCCTATGCACCGGCTGCTGCCCAGGGCATGACCTTCTCGGAATCCGGTCCGGTTCCGTCGCAGGGCGAAATCGCCCAGCAGATGTTCACCTACACGGCCTTTACCGCCGACTTCGTCAAGCCGGGCCTGCCCGTCGTCAACGAGGACGGCTCGCCGAAGTGGCGTTTCGCTCCGAGCCCGCACGGCGTCTACTGGAAGGACGGCATGAAGCTCGGCTACCAGGACGCCGGTTCCTGGACGCTCTTGAAGTCCACCCCTGACGATCGCGCCAAGGCCGCCTGGCTCTATGCGCAGTTCGTGACTTCGAAGACCGTCGACGTGAAGAAGAGCCATGTCGGCCTCACCTTCATCCGCCAGTCGACGCTTGACCACAAGAGCTTCACGGACCGTGCTCCGAAGCTCGGCGGTCTGATCGAGTTCTACCGTTCGCCGGCCCGCCTGCAGTGGTCGCCGACCGGCACGAACGTTCCTGACTATCCGAAGCTGGCTCAGCTGTGGTGGCAGGCGATCGGCGACGCATCCTCGGGTGCCAAGACCGCTCAGGAAGCCATGGACTCGCTGTGCGCCGAGCAGGAGAAGGTTCTCTCCCGTCTCGAACGTTCGGGCGTTCAGGGCGACATCGGCCCGAAGCTCGCCGAAGAGCATGACCTTGAGTACTGGAACGCCGAAGCCGTCAAGGCTGGCAACCTCGCTCCGCAGCTGAAGGTCGAGAACGAGAAAGAAAAGCCGCAGACCGTCAACTACGACGATCTGGTCAAGAGCTGGCAGAAATAACAAGAAGGCCGCCCCCACCGGGCGGCCTTTTTCTTTCAGGAGATGCGGCACCGGGGTCGGCAACGGCCCCGGTATTTCTTTGCCGGCAATCCCTGAGGGGGCATGGCCGTGCCTACATCCGGGCCAGCCGAAGGCGTCCGGACTTCTCGGACCGGCGCTTGTCGAAGATCGCTCGGACGGCGTGCGTCGAGCCGTCGTCCATCTGCACGGTCATGTCCATGTAGAGATGCTTGTCGACGATAGCGATCCGGATATCGAATGGCTGGCCGCGATAGTGGCTGTCCCCGTCCTCGCTCCAGCGACCGATCCCCTCGGCGCTATGGCCGCCTCCAGCGCGTCCGAGATGGACCACCGCGAACCATCCGTCCTTGCCCGTCACCTTCAGGACCGGACCGTTCCGCCTGATTTCGACCCAGCAGGCCTCGCACGCGTCCGTTCCTGACGCCACCTGCTGCCACTGCCCCGGAAAGGTGGCGCCGTTGGCGCGCGCGGCAACCGGTGGAAGCGCGAAGGCGAGCGCGAACAGCACAGCGAGCAAACGCCAGAAGGCCAATCTCCAAGATACCATCGACCATGATCCCAAACGAACAGCGCCGGAGCACCGGCGTAAGAGACCATCGCTGCTTCGCATTGCGGCTACGTTGCATGGTCTCCCGCCTCGTCAGGCTCGCCTGTAGCTTTTCGTCAAGGCTCGCGACCTTGGCGGCAACCGTTCCCGCCACCAGGGCATCGTGACTGATTTCCCCCGGATTCCGGAAAGTGTTTTCGCTTTCGCAATACTTGCGACATTCTGCCTCGGCACGGAAAAATTGCGCTCCCCTGTTGGAGGACGGGGGAACCGGACTGGTCGACGTGATGGGAGGAGGAACCATGAGCGACGTTTCCAGCATACACCCGGTGGACGAGAAGCTGCCTGTGGGCAGGCTCGCCACGCTTGGGATCCAGCACGTTCTTGTCATGTATGGCGGCGCCGTCGCGGTACCGCTGATCGTCGGCCGGGCATTGCAGCTCAGCCCCCAGGATGTTGCCTTCCTGATCTCGGCCGATCTGTTCGTCTGCGGCATCGTCACCATCATCCAGTCGCTCGGCCTCGGTCGCAGCTTCGGCATCCGCCTTCCCGTCATGATGGGCGTTACGTTCGCGTCCGTCGGCCCGATGGTTTCGATGGCGGCGATGACCCCGGGCCAGGAGGGCGCGCGCATGATTTTCGGCGCCATCATCGGCGCCGGCCTCGTCGCCCTGCTGATCGCGCCGTTGATGGGCAGATTGCTCAAGTTCTTCCCGCCGATCGTCACTGGCACCATCATTCTCGTCATCGGCGTTTCGCTGATGCGGGTGGGCGTCAACTGGATCTTCGGCAATCCTTTCGGCCCAACGGCGCCGAAACTGGTCGACCCAGCCCATGCCGAATGGCTGGCCGCGATGAAGGCCGCGGCCGCCGCCGGCGGCGGGCCTGCTATTCCTGATGGTCTGGTGCTCGGCGCCACGGTGCCGAACCCGCTCTATGCGGAGCCGAGCCACATCGCGCTTGCCGCCTTCGTGCTTGTGTCCATCCTCGTCATCGCACGCTTCGGCCGCGGATTGATCAGCAACATCGCGGTGCTGACCGGCGTCGTCCTCGGCTGCGTCCTCGCCGCCGCACTCGGCATGATGCACTTCGACCGGGTGGCCGACGCCGGCTGGTTTGCCGTGGTCACGCCGCTGCGCTTCGGCATGCCGATCTTCGATCCGGTGCTGATCGCCACCATGTCGCTCGTGATGATCGTCGTCATGATCGAATCGACCGGCATGTTCCTGGCGCTCGGCGAAATGACCAACCGCGAAGTATCGCAGCAGCAACTGACGGCGGGGCTCAGGGTCGATGGCCTCGGCACGATGATCGGCGGCCTGTTCAACACCTTCCCCTATACGAGCTTCTCGCAGAATGTCGGTCTCGTCGGCGTCACCGGCGTAAAGAGCCGCTATGTCTGCGTGATGGGGGGCGCCATCATGATCGCGCTCGGACTGATCCCGAAGATGGGCGCGCTGGTGGAAGCGGTGCCGACCTTCGTGCTCGGCGGCGCCGGCCTGGTGATGTTCGGCATGGTGGCGGCCACCGGCGTGCGCATCCTGTCGACCGTCGACTTCAAGTCGTCGCGCAACAACCTCTTCGTTGTCGCCGTCTCGGTCGGCTTCGGCCTGATCCCGTTGATCGCGCCGAACTACCTGATGTGGCTGCCGCATGCGATCCACCCGATCATCGAGTCCGGCATCGTGCTCGCCTCGATCTCGGCGGTGGTGCTCAACGCCTTCTTCAACGGCCTGAGCCTGGAAAGGTCCGCGTCCGTCAACGCGGCCAAGCTCGCCGACAGCCACTGAGCGATACAGAAAGCACCCGCCCCGGTCCCGAAAGGTGACCGGGGCTTTGTCGTCTCACGTCCACGGAGAGATCTCGATACTTCGATCGCCACCGAAGCATCTGCCATCTCCACGGCGCTAGAAGAAGGACAACGACGACGACACGGAGGTTCCATGCCATGGCCAAGACCAATCTCACCCTCGAGCTTCTCCTGCTGCTTGCGCTTGCCACGCTCTGGGGCGCTTCCTACACCTTCATCAAGATCGGCGTTGAAACCATTCCGCCGGTCACGCTGATTGCCGCTCGTACCTTGATCGCCGGCGCCCTGCTTCTCGCGGTTCTCCGTTGGCGTGGCCTGAAGATGCCGCGCGACCTCGCAACCTGGCGGCGGTTCCTGTTCCAGGCTTGCCTCAACAGCGTCGTGCCCTTCACACTGATTGCCTGGGCCGAGCAGACGATCGATGCCGGCATCGCCTCGATTCTCAATGCGACGACGCCGATCTTCGCCTTCCTTATGACGGCCCTGGTCACCCACCACGAGCCGGTCACCGCCCGCAAGCTCGTCGGCGTCATTGCCGGCATGACCGGCATCAGCCTGATCATCGGCATGGAGGCCTTCGGCGGCCTCGGCGAACAATTGCTGCCACAGCTCGCCGTGGTGCTTGCAACCGTCTGTTATGCCGGTGCCGCCATCTTCGGGCGCAGCTTCAAAGGGCTCGACCCGATGATGCCCGC
The DNA here is from genome assembly GCF_052044935.1 of Ensifer sp. 22460. Lineage (NCBI taxonomy): Bacteria > Pseudomonadati > Pseudomonadota > Alphaproteobacteria > Hyphomicrobiales > Rhizobiaceae > Ensifer > Ensifer sp. 22460. The sequence goes on along the minus strand of NZ_JBQENZ010000009.1, from coordinate 168,739 downwards.
CGCCGGCTCGCTGATATCAGGCACGGTGCTGCTGATCCCCACCAGCCTCATCGTCGACAGGCCCTGGACGCTGGCTCCATCCATGGATTCGCTGCTTGCGCTCCTTGGCCTCGCAGTCTTTTCGACAGCACTTGCCTTCGCCATCTACTTCCGGCTGATCCAGACGCTGGGTTCGGTCGGCGCCACGGCCCAGGCCTATCTGCGCGTGCCGGTCGGTGTCGCCATCGGCGCGATCTTCCTCGGCGAACGGCTGTCGGACACCGCCTGGATCGGTCTCGGTTGCGTCATCATCGGCGTTGCGGCCATGACCATACCGGCACGGCGGCGCACCTCCGCCGTCGCGGGTCGCGGCTGACACTCTTTTCATTTGAAAGCAAAAGGAGACGTTGCGCGACATCACGAGCGCAACGACTCTGACGAGCTTCGCTCAGTCCTTGCGCTTGCGGCAGTAGAGCTCGAGCCGGTGGCGCACGAGATCGTAGCCGAGCTCGGCGGCAATCTCCGCTTGCAGTTGCTCGATCTTGTCGGAACGGAACTCGATCACAGCCCCCGTGTCGATATCGATCAGATGATCGTGATGCGGCGCGTCGGCGGTCTCGAAACGCGCCGTCGCGCTTTCGAAGGCATGGCGCTGCACGACGCCCTGCTGCTCGAGCGCTGACAGCGTCCGGTAGACCGTCGAAAGCGAGACGGTGGCGTCGATTTCCTTCGCCCGGCGATGCAGTTCGTTTGCATCCGGATGGTCTTCGGCGGTGGCGAGAATCTTCAGGATTGCGGAGCGCTGGCGCGTAACGCGCACGCCGCCATCCCGCAAAACGCCTTCCAGCTCTTCGACACGATTCTTGTTCTGTTTCATGGTCGTTACACTAGCCAAGGGCATTGGTTTTGAAAATAGCTAGTTGCGAATGCTTCGCATTTGCATTGACTTATGCAAATCATTCCCCTACTCCTGTTGATGTCAACATCTGGGAGTAGCGAATGATCGATCAGACGAAGCGCGCGATCCTGGCAGCGGCAGCTGCCCTGGCAGCCATCGCGCTCCTTCCCGGCGCCGGCTCAGCGCAGGAGAAATTCAAGGCAGTGACGACCTTCACGGTCATTGCCGACATGGCCAAGAACGTCGCAGGCGACGCCGCAATCGTCGAATCGATCACCAAACCGGGTGCCGAGATCCACAACTACCAGCCGACCCCGCGCGACATCCTGAAGGCGCACGACGCCAAGCTGATCCTGTGGAACGGTCTGAACCTGGAGCTCTGGTTCGAGAAGTTCTTCCAGAACTTTGATGACGTCCCCGGTGCCGTCGTCTCGACCGGCGTCGAGCCCATGGGGATTGCCGAAGGCCCCTATAGCGGAAAGCCCAATCCGCATGCCTGGATGTCGCCATCGGCAGCCCTCATCTATGTCGACAACATTCGCGACGCCTTCGTGAAGTACGATCCCGCCAATGCCGAGACCTACAAGGCCAATGCCGAGGCCTATAAGCAGAAGATCGAGGCGACCATCGCGCCGATCCGCGCCGAGATCGCCAAGATCCCCGAAGACAAACGCTGGCTGGTTTCGAGCGAAGGCGCCTTCAGCTACCTGATCCGCGATTTCGGCATGAAGGAACTCTACCTCTGGCCGATCAATGCCGATCAGCAGGGTACCCCGCAACAGGTTCGCAAGGTCATCGACGCCGTCAGGGCCAACCACATTCCGGTCGTCTTCTCCGAAAGCACGATCTCGCCCGATCCGGCTGAGCAGGTGGCGCGCGAAACCGGTGCAAAATACGGCGGCGTGCTCTACGTTGATTCCTTGAGCGAGCCGGACGGTCCGGTTCCGACCTATATCGATCTGCTGCGCGTCACATCGGAAACCATCGCCAAGGGGCTTTCGCAATGAACCTTCAGGTGAAGCCCCGCTCCGGCTCCGCGCCGGCATCCGGCGAACAGGGCAGCGGCATACGTGTTACGGGTGCCACCGTTACCTACCGTAATGGTCTGCGGGCCCTGCGCGACGCGACCTTCGAGATCCCGACGGGCACGATCACGGCGCTCGTCGGCGTCAACGGCAGCGGCAAGTCCACCCTCTTCAAGGCGATCATGGGCTTTGCCCGGCTGTCGCGCGGCGAGATCTCGATCCTTGGCCGTTCGGTTCCGGAAGCGCTCAAGAAGAACCTCGTCGCCTATGTGCCGCAGGCCGAGGAGGTCGATTGGAACTTCCCGGTCCTGGTCGAGGACGTCGTCATGATGGGCCGCTACGGCCACATGAACATGCTGCGCATCCCGAAGAAGGCAGACCATGAGGCGGTCGAGGCAGCGCTCGCCCGCGTCGGCATGAGCGACTATCACAAGCGCCAGATCGGGGAACTCTCCGGCGGCCAGAAGAAGCGCGTCTTCCTGGCGCGCGCGCTCGCCCAGGATGGCAAGGTCATCCTGCTCGACGAACCGTTCACCGGCGTCGACGTCAAGACCGAGGACGCGATCATTCGCCTCCTGATCGGCCTGCGTGACGAGGGCCGGGTCATGCTGGTTTCCACACATAACCTCGGCAGTGTGCCGGAATTCTGCGACCGCACCGTGCTCCTCAAGAACACCGTGCTCGCCTATGGCCCGACGGAAACCACCTTCACCCGCGAAAACCTGGAACTCGCCTTCGGCGGCGTTCTCCGGCACTTCGTGCTCGGCGGCGAAAACCTGCATGACGATGCCGATCCGCGGCAGCTCGCCGTCATCACCGACGACGAGCGCCCGCTCGTCATGTATGGCGACAAGGATCGGATGGTGGCGCAGCCGGCAAAACCCGAGACCAACGGGGAACCGAACGGCAAATGATCGCCACGCTCCTGGAACCCTTCACCTATGGCTACATGGTCAATGCCATGTGGGTGAGCGCGCTGGTCGGCGCCGTCTGCGCCTTCCTCTCCTCCTATCTGATGCTCAAGGGCTGGTCGCTGATCGGTGATGCCCTCTCGCATTCGATCGTCCCGGGGGTCGCCGGCGCCTATATGCTCGGCCTGCCCTTCTCGCTCGGCGCCTTCTTCTCCGGCTCGCTTGCCGCCGGCGCCATGTTGTTTCTCAACCAGCGCACAAGGCTCAAGGAAGACACGATCATCGGCCTGATCTTCACCTCCTTCTTCGGCCTCGGGCTTTTCATGGTCTCGCTGTCGCCGACATCGGTGAATATTCAGACCATCGTGCTCGGCAACATCCTGGCGATCACGCCCGCCGACACACTGCAGCTCGCGATCATCGGCATCGTCTCGCTGGTCATTCTGACAGCGAAGTGGAAGGACCTGATGGTGACCTTCTTCGATGAGAGCCACGCCCGCTCGATCGGCATTCCCACCACCTTCCTCAAGGTGCTGTTCTTCACCCTGCTCTCGGCCTGTACGGTCGCAGCACTGCAGACCGTCGGCGCTTTCCTTGTCATCGCCATGGTGGTGACGCCTGGCGCGACCGCTTACCTGCTCACGGATCGCTTTCCGCGGCTGATCCTGATCAGCGTCGCCATCGGTGCGCTGACGAGCTTCTTCGGCGCCTATTTCAGCTACTTCCTCGACGGTGCCACCGGCGGCATCATCATCGTGCTGCAGACACTCATCTTCCTGACGGCCTTCGTCTTGGCCCCGAAGCACGGGCTGCTCGCCGCGCGCAGGCGCAGCGCCGAACCGATGGAGGCTGCCCGATGATCTCGCTCGACATGCTGCTTGCGGTCTTCGAATTCGAGTTCATGCGCAACGCGCTTCTGATCTCGGTGCTGGTGGCAATCCCGACCGCCATGCTCTCCTGTTTCCTGGTGCTGAAGGGCTGGTCGCTGATGGGCGACGCGATCTCGCATGCGGTCTTCCCCGGCATCGTCATCTCCTACATCGTCGGCCTGCCGCTTGCCGTCGGCGCCTTTGCCGCCGGCATGTCCTGCGCGCTTTTGACCGGCTATCTCAAGGAAAACAGCCGCATCAAGCAGGATACGGTGATGGGCGTGGTCTTCTCCGGCATGTTCGGCTTCGGGCTGGTGCTCTACACCAAGATCCAGAGCGACGTGCACCTCGACCACATCCTCTTCGGCGACATGCTCGGCATCGGCTGGCGCGACATCGCCGAGACCGGCGTGATCGCCTTGGTCGCCACCGGTATTCTCGCCGTCAAATGGCGCGATTTCCTGCTGCACGCCTTCGATCCCGCCCAGGCCAAAGCCGTCGGTCTTCCGGTTAACTGGTTGCACTATGGGCTGCTCGCGATCCTGTCGCTGACGATCGTCGGCGCGCTGAAGGCGGTGGGGCTGATCCTTGCCATCGCCATGCTGATCGCACCCGGCGCCATCGCCTTCCTGGTCACCCGCACCATGGGCGCCATGCTCATCGTCGCCGTGCTCATCGCGATGACGGCCTCCTTCTGCGGCGTCTATCTCTCCTTCTTCATCGACAGCGCGCCGGCGCCGACCATCGTGCTCCTGATGACCGTCATGTTCCTGATCGCCTTTGCCTGGACCTCCTGGCGGACCTACCGGAACGAAGCGCGGCGGGCGATCGAATGACAAAGAGGCTCCCGTTGCAGGGAGCCTCATCGCCTGTTCTCAGTGGCTCGGATGGAGCGCGTCGTTGAGATACATGCAGGTCAGCATGGTGAAGATATAGGCCTGGATGAGCGCCATCAGCAGTTCGAGCCCGGTCAGCGCCACCGTCATCAGCAGCGGCATGACCGCGGCCAGGATCCCGAGCGCCCCAAAGCCGCTGAGGCCCACGACGAAACCGGCGAAAACCTTGAGCGTGATGTGGCCGGCCAGCATGACCGCGAATAGACGAACCGAGTGGCTGACGGGACGCGAGAGGTAGGAGACCACCTCGATCGGGATGATGATCGGCGCCAGAATCAACGGCACGCCCGCCGGCATGAACAGCCTGAGGAAGCCGAAGCCGTGCCGGTAAAGGCCATAGAGCGTGACCGTCAGGAACACCAGCATGGCCAGCGCGAAGGTAACCGCGATATGGCTCGTCACCGTGAAGGCATAGGGGAACATGCCGATCAGGTTGGCGGTGAGGATGAACACGAAAAGCGAGAAGACCAGCGGGAAGAAGCGCATGCCCTTCTCGCCGGCATTGTCGCGCAGCGTCTTTGCCGCAAACTCATAGAGGATCTCGGCCGCCGACTGCGCCCGGTTCGGCACGAGGCCGCGTCTTCCCGTTGACAGGATCAGGAACAGACTGGCGATCGCCACCGTCAGCACCATATAGGCGGCCGAGTTGGTAAAGCTGATCTGGTGACCGCCGATCTCGGCGATCGGTAGGAGTGACTTGATCTCAAATTGTTCGATGGGTCCGGCCATCATCAACCTCATGTGTTGGCGGAGACGCATCGGCGGCGCGCGTCGGCGGCCGCCGGCGCGTCAATGTGTTGGACAAGCGATCGGCGGCCGAGATCGTTCCACGAAGCGATTGCTTCCGATGGAATGACTAGGCTGTTCAATAAAGGGAAAGGTCGCGCGGACGTGCCGCGAGCTTTGGGGCTGCATGATGCGATCGACTCCAAGTATCTCGGTCGAGATACTGGGGCCGTCCCCAGGCGAAGCACCGACGCGGGTCGTCCCGCGTGCGCCTGACCTAGAGGCAATTTGCAGCGGGGTCAAGCTGGCTTGCCCCCGATCGTGGCTTGGGCGCTAGCCGAAGCGGCGATGATCCGCAAGCACGTCTTCGATCACCGTGCGCTGCTTTGCCTTCTCGCTTGCAGGTGCGCCGGTCATGCCGGCAAGCACGATCAGCGCCTTCCACAGGGTCCAGCCACGCCCGCGGGCCCAGGCACCGCGATCGAGTGCCATGCCATGACGGAAGACCTCGCGGCTCTCGCCATGGAAGAACGTCCAGGCGATCGCCAGATCGCAGGCGGGGTCGCCGACACCCGAAGTGCCGAAATCGATGACCGCGCTCAAGCGACCCTGCGCGACCAACAGGTTGCCCCAGGCGATATCGCCGTGAAACCAGACGGGCGTCCCCTCGAATGGCGCAGCAAGGGCCGCTTCCCAGACCTCTCTGGCCGCCGCCGTGTCGACCTGTCCCTCAAGCAGTGGGAGCGCCTGACGTGTCTGCTCGTCATAGAAGGCAGGCGGACCGCCGCGGTGGAAGTTATGGTCGCCGGGCAAAGGCCCACTCGCAGCATCCGCCTGCCGCAAGGCGCGCAGAAACCGCGTGAGATCCTTCGCCACTTGCCCGAGATCTGCGACCCGTTCCACCACCAATGTTTCCCCCTGAAGCCAGCGGTAGACAGACCAGGGCCAGGGAAAGCCTTCTCCCGGCGTGCCCTTGGCAAGCGGCACGGGAATGGGCAGCGGCAATTGGGGAGCCAGCCGCGGCAGCCAGCGGTGCTCCTTTTCCACTTGCAGCACATAGCGCTCGGCGCTTGGAAGGCGCACGGTCATCTGCTCGCCGAGCCGGAAGCTTCTGTTGTCCCAGCCGCCGGGCTCGATCGGGCGCACCGCAAGATCCGACCATCGCGGAAACTGTGTCGCGATCAGCCGCCGTACCAGCGACGCATCGATCGCAAGCTCGGCTGAATTCGGGTTTGCCATGACGTATTCCATTCGATGTTTGCGTCCAGCAAGCTATGGGATCGTCCCCGAATTTCAACTTCCTAGTTCACCGTAACACTCGCTCAGCGGCGCGTTGTGTTGAGACGTGACAGTCGCTTGCCGATATCGGCGGTTGCATATTGCCGCCGCGACGGATTTCGAGGATGAAGAAGGCCTAGACCCGTTGATAGCTTGAGATCATGGAAGCCCGGCCGACCGATCATCTTTTGCTGGAGGTCCCGCGCCTCATCGCACCCCGCCGGGCAGGCGGGACCGCATGAGCACGCCCCGTGGCAAGACGCCGGCTCCAAAGCCTGCCGGTCGGACGGGACTGCGCTTCTTTCTCGTCGCTCTCATCCTGATCGTCACCGCCATTCTCGCGACGGCCCTGCTTGCCAACGAACAGCGCAACCTCAAGAAAGTTCTCGTGGCATTGGGTCTGCCGACGACCTTCCTGGCGAAGAGCAAGCCCTCCGAATCGACGGCCGAGAAGCCGGCAAGGCGCGAACCGCCACGCATCGCCCTGCCCGCCTGGACCTTCCAGGATCTGCAGACGCCGGAGCAGCAGTTCCTGCGCGTCATCCGCAGCGATCCCAAGGCGCTCTGCGACGAGTTGCGCGACGCCGGCTTTCGCGAACTCGAATGGAAAGCCGGTGCCGGTGAGCGTGCCCAATGGGAATGTTCGTCACTCGTCTCCTTCCCGCGTCCGGGCGAGGACAAGCCCTCATCGATCTTCATCTTCGTCAAAGGCAGCGGCGAGGAGGAAATCACCTCCTTCCGCGTCAAGCTCAACATCGAGCGACCGGAGGACCGCCAGGCCGTGACCACGGCAGCGGCGCGGGCAGCGGCGGTGTTCCTCGACCACGTGCGCTGGGCCGATGCCGCAAGCGTCACCCTGCAAATCCAGGCGCTGAAGGAATTCGATCTCAAGCGTTTCGGCAGCCGCATCCAGTTCAAGCGCGAGTCCGACGAGGTGACGCCGCGCTTTAACTTCCTTGCCAACCAGCCGCCGCGCGCGCGGCCGAAGAGCATTGCCGAGCTTTACTTCGACCGGAGCAAATGGCTCGCCTATGGCGATGCCGGACTGCGTAGCTTCGTCAAGGGCCCGACAGACTGGAACGTGCCGGCAAAAGTGCCGAATGGGAAGGAGCCAGCGACGGACGCCACGCTCGGCGAGAAGCCCTCCGCGGGTCATGCGCCGTGACGATTCCGTCGCTCGCTGACTTAGGAAAGCAACGGCCTACCGATCGATCCGGGTCGAAAGGATAATCGAAGAAAGCGTCCGGTCGACGCCGTCGATCTCGCCGATGCGGTCGATCAGAAGATCAAGTTCGCTGATCGACGTCGCCGCGACCACGGCGATAAGATCGAAACTGCCGCTGACAGAATGCAGCGTCTGGATTTCACGGATGGCACTGAGTTCAGGGGTCACGCGGCTCAGCGCCCGCGGCGCGATGGTGATCAGCACATGCGCCTTGACCAGCCCCTTCTCGTAGCTCTCCGACAGGCGCACGCCGTAGCCGGCGATGATTCCCTCGCGCTCCAACCGCTCGATCCTCGCCTGCACTGTCGTGCGCGACAGGCCGAGCCGGCGCGCGATCGTCGCCGTCGGCATGCGGGCATTTTCGCTGAGGACGGCGAGGAGCTCTCGATCCTTGTCCGTGATTTGCATTTCGTCGGTCCTGTTGGGCAATCTGCCGAATATCTATAGGCGATTTAGTCGTTTCGGCGCTTCAAATCAACCACCCCTCCCACGACAATAGGGGCACACACAGTTCTCATGCCCTGGGGGAAAGAATGAAGAATATCGTCGTCATCGGAGCAGGCAAGATCGGCTCCACCATCGCTCGCATGCTCGCCCATACCGGCGACTACAGCGTCTGCGTCGCCGACCGCAGCGCCGAACAGCTGGAGCAGGTGGAAAAGCACGCTGCCATCACGACCGCGACGGTCGATATCGCCGACAAGAAGCAGCTCGTCGCTCTTCTCTCGGGCAAGTTCGCCGTCCTCAGCGCCGCTCCGTTCCACCTGACGGTCGCAATCGCCGAAGCCGCTGCTGAAGCCGGCATCCACTACCTGGACCTGACCGAAGACGTCGAATCCACCCGCCAGGTCAAGGCGATCGCCGCCAAGGCCAACACCGCCTTCATCCCGCAGTGCGGCCTCGCACCGGGCTTCATCTCGATCGTCGCCAACGATCTCGCCAGCCACTTTGAGACGCTGGAAAGCGTGCGCATGCGCGTTGGCGCCCTGCCGCAGTACCCGTCGAACGCGCTCAACTACAATCTCACCTGGAGCACCGACGGCGTTATCAACGAATATATCGAGCCCTGCGAAGCGATCGTCGAAAACAACCTCATCGAAGTGCCGGCCATGGAAGAGCGCGAAGAATTCTCGCTCGACGGCGTCACCTATGAAGCCTTCAACACCTCGGGCGGTCTCGGCACCCTCTGCGAAACGCTGAAGGGCAAGGTTCGCACGCTTAACTACAAGACGATCCGCTATCCGGGCCATGCCGCCATCATGAAGGCGCTCCTCAACGACCTCGGCCTGCGCCACCGCCGCGAAGTCCTCAAGGACATCTTCGAGAACGCCCTGCCGACCACCACCCAGGACGTCGTCGTGATCTTCGTTACGGTTTCGGGCTTCCGCAGCGGCCGCCTGATCCAGGAAACCTACGCCAACAAGGTCTATAGCGGCGTCGTTGCCGGCCGCATGCAGAGCGGTATCCAGATCACCACGGCAGGCAGCATCTGCGCCGTGCTCGACCTGCTCGCCGAAGGCAAGATCGCCTCCAAGGGCTTCGTTCGCCAGGAAGACATCAGCCTCGACACCTTCCTCGCAAACCGCTTCGGCCACTACTACGCTCAGAAGGGCGAAACCGAGCGCGTCGCCGGCTGATCCTTCAGCTATAAGCGTGCCGAATTTGGAGCGGGACAGACGTCCCGCTCTCACCTACGCAAAGCCCGGGTCTTGGCCCGGGCTTTTTTCGTGTCGTCCGATCATTCGGGCCTGCGGCGCCGCGTCGTATCAGACGCGCACAAAGGTCGCCGTAGCACTTTGACGGATACCCCTTAGCTTCGGCCGAATTCGTCCTCGATACGGATGATGTCATCTTCGCCGAGATAGGAGCCGGTGCGCACCTCGATCAGTTCCAGCGGGATTTTGCCCGGGTTGTGAAGCCGGTGCACGATCCCCGGCGGAATATAGACCGACTCATTCTCGTGCAGCATTCGCGTTTCCCCGGACATCGTGATCTCCGCAGTGCCGCGCACCACGATCCAATGTTCCGCCCGATGATGATGCTTCTGCAGTGAGATCTTCTTGCCGGGGTTCACGCGCAGACGTTTGACGGCAAAGCGTTCTCCGTCCGAAATGGCCGCGACCGCCCCCCAGGGGCGATAGGACGTCGGGTGGATCTCGGTCAGCACCGCCGTCTGTGGCGACTTCGCCAGCGTCTTGACGATGGAACCGACGCTCTGGCTGTCGGCCAGCCGTCCGACATAGACGGCATCCTCGCCGGCAATGACGGCGACATCGTCCAGCCCTTGAACTGCAAGGTGAATGTCGCGCGACAGGACCAGCGAATTGCGCGTGTTCGACACCGTGGCCTTGTCGGTGACGACATTGCCGTCGCCGTCCTTTTCTCCCGTCTTCCAGACCGCGTCCCAGCTGCCGAGATCGGACCAGAGGAAGGAAGACGGCACCACGGCCGCCCGCTCAGTCTTTTCAAAGACCGCATAATCGACGGAGATATCAGGCGCAGCGGCAAAGCTCGCCGCGTGCAGCCGGGTGAAGTCGAGATCCTTCTGAGCCCCTTCCACCGCGAGCTTCGTCGCTTCCCAGACCTGGGGCGCGTGGCGCTTCATCTCATCAAGAAAGTGCTTTACCGGCAGCATGAACATGCCGGAGTTCCAGAGGTAGCGCCCGGTCTCGAGCATTGCCTCGGCTTTGGCGCGGTCCGGCTTCTCGACGAACCGCGCCACACGGTTCGTGCCAGCCGTCAGTTCTTCGCCGCGCTCGATGTAGCCGTAGCCGGTCGCCGGTTCCGTCGGCGTGATGCCGAAGGTCACCAGTTCTCCGTGGCGGGCGGCCTGGTGCGCCCTGAGTATGCAATCCCTGTAGACCTCGCCGGCATCGATCTCATGGTCAGAAGCAAGCACCTGCATGACCGCACCCTTGCCGTAACGGCTGAGTACCTGGATAGCCGCGGCAGTCAGCGCCGGCGCTGTGTTGCGTGCAACCGGCTCAAGGAGGATGTCGCCCAGATGTACGTCGATCGCCCGCGCCTGCTCCGCGACGATGAAGCGAAAGTCGCTGTTGGTGACGATGATGGCCGGCTCGAACTGGCCGGCGTCGCGCACGCGCTCCAGCGTCTGCTGGAACAGTGAACGATCGGAAAGGATCTGCAGGAATTGCTTCGGAGCGGCGGCGCGAGAGAGCGGCCACAAACGGGTGCCGCGCCCGCCCGCCATGATCACCGGAACAATCTTTGACGTCATGCCGGCGCCTCTTCTTCTTTGAGCTGAACTTTCAGGGACCAATAAAGGGCTTCTGATGAAGAATAGCTAAAGCGCCGATCCGGGCAAGCCATTCACCGACGCGAAGGCTAATACTGATGAGGAAGGGTATACGGTTGTCCGCCCGCATCCCGCTCCACTTAAGCGAAGCGTCACGGCAAAGAACTCGCGATCAACAAAAAACCCCGCACGAAGGCGGGGCTTTCGGATTTGCATTACCCTTCCGGGTGTCCCTTTCAGGCCGGGATCACGATCTCGCCGAGCTTCGTCAGTTCGGCGACGAACTGCTCGAGACGGGTCTTCTTCTCGTCGCCGGCGCCTTCCAGCTCGGCACGAACCGCATCGATGCGGTTTTCAAGAACCGTACGGTCGAGTTCGTCGACGTGGACGGCGGACTCGGCCAAAAGCGTGCAGCCGGTCGGCAGGATGTCGGCAAAGCCGCCGAACACAGCAAAGCGCTCGGTCTTGCCGTCAGCCGTCTTCACCGTGACCACGCCGGGCTTGACCGTCGTCATCGTCGGAGCGTGATTGGCCATCACGGTCATCTCGCCCTCGGTCGCCGGAATGACGACTTCCGTCACCTTTTCGGAGAGGAGCAGGCGCTCGGGGGAAACAAGCTCAAAGTTGAAATCGGCCATGACCATTCACTTCTCGTGGGCGCGCCACCTAAAAGGCGGCTGTGCATGTCTTCCCTGCCTTCTGATAAGGCAGGATGAAAGCCTCGGCGCTTGGATCGCGCCGAGGCTTAACAGTGCAATCAAGCGGCTTCAGCAGCCAGCTTCTTGGCCTTTTCGACCGCTTCTTCGATCGAGCCGACCATGTAGAAGGCAGCTTCCGGCAGGTGGTCGTATTCGCCGTTGACCAGGCCCTTGAAGCCCTTGATCGTGTCTTCGAGAGCGACGAGCTTGCCCGGCGAACCCGTGAAGACTTCGGCGACGAAGAACGGCTGCGACAGGAAGCGTTCGATCTTACGAGCGCGGGCAACGGCGATCTTGTCTTCTTCAGACAGTTCGTCCATGCCGAGGATGGCGATGATGTCCTGGAGCGACTTGTAGCGCTGCAGGGTCGTCTGCACCTTACGCGACACTTCGTAGTGCTCCTCGCCGACGATCATCGGGTCCAGCATGCGCGACGTGGAGTCGAGCGGGTCAACGGCCGGGTAGATGCCCTTTTCGGCGATCGAGCGCGACAGAACCGTCGTTGCGTCCAGGTGGGCGAACGAGGTAGCCGGCGCCGGGTCGGTCAAGTCGTCGGCCGGAACGTAAATGGCCTGAACCGAGGTGATCGAACCCTTGGTCGTCGTGGTGATGCGTTCCTGCATCTGACCCATGTCGGTCGCCAGCGTCGGCTGGTAACCCACGGCCGAAGGAATACGGCCGAGCAGAGCCGACACTTCGGAACCTGCCTGGGTGAAGCGGAAGATGTTGTCGACGAAGAACAGAACGTCCTGGCCCTTGTCGCGGAAGTCTTCAGCGATCGTGAGGCCCGTCAGAGCGACGCGAGCGCGGGCGCCCGGCGGTTCGTTCATCTGGCCGTAAACGAGCGCAGCCTTGGAGCCTGCGCCGCCGCCATGCTTGTTAACGCCGGACTCGATCATTTCGTGGTAGAGGTCGTTGCCTTCGCGGGTGCGTTCCCCCACGCCTGCAAACACCGAGTAACCACCGTGCGCCTTGGCGACGTTGTTGATCAGTTCCATGATGAGAACGGTCTTGCCGACGCCTGCACCACCGAAGAGGCCGATCTTGCCGCCCTTTGCGTAAGGCGCGAGAAGGTCGACGACCTTGATGCCGGTGACAAGGATCTGTGCTTCCGTCGACTGCTCGACGTAGGACGGCGCATCCTGGTGGATCGCGCGCTTGCCCGAGGTAACGAGCGGACCGGCTTCGTCGACCGGCTCGCCGATGACGTTCATGATGCGGCCGAGCGTTTCGTCGCCAACCGGAACCGTGATCGGCGCACCGGTGTCGGTGACCGGCTGGCCGCGCACGAGACCTTCGGTCGAGTCCATGGCGATCGTGCGGACGGAGTTTTCGCCGAGGTGCTGAGCGACTTCGAGAACGAGGCGGTTACCGTGGTTGTCGGTCTCCAGCGCGTTCAGGATCTGCGGAAGCTGGCCTTCTTCGAACACGACGTCAACGACGGCGCCGATGACCTGCGTTACGCGACCGACAGCGCCGGTTGCGGCAACTGCTGCGGTCTTGGCGGAAGCTGCCTTCCTCGGTGCAGCGGGCTTCTTCTCCACTGCGGTTTCTTTCGGGGTAGCTGCCTTAGCCATAATCCTTACCCTCTTTCCGTAACCTTAGAGCGCTTCCGCGCCCGAGATGATTTCAATGAGTTCCTTGGTGATCTGAGCCTGGCGCTGACGGTTATAGTTCAGCGTCAACTTGTTGATCATCTCACCAGCATTGCGCGTCGCATTGTCCATCGCGCTCATCTTCGCGCCCATTTCGCCGGCGACGTTCTCGAGCAGGGCCCGGAAGATCTGCACGGAAATGTTGCGCGGAATGAGGTCGCTCAGGATCGCGCCCGCGTCCGGCTCATATTCATAGACGGCCGAAGCATCCGATGCTTGCGCTGCGACCGGGCCGGCCGAAGCGGGGATCAGCTGCTGAGCCGTCGGAATCTGGGCGATAACGGACTTGAACTCGGAGTAGAACAGCGTGCAGACATCGAACTCGCCCTTTTCGAAGAGCGCGATGACCTTGTGGCCAATCTGGTCGGCGTTTTCGAAGCCGATCTTCTTGACTTCACGCAGGTCGACACGATCGATGATCAGCGACGCGAATTCGCGACGCAGAATATCGAAGCCCTTCTTGCCCACGCAGATGATCTTGACCGTCTTGCCGGCTGCGAGCAGCTTGCGAACGTGGTCGCGGGCGTGACGGGCGATCTGCGAGTTGAAGCCGCCGCAAAGGCCGCGTTCAGCCGTGCAGACGACCAGAAGGTGCGTATCGTCCTTGCCGGTTCCGGTCATCAGGGCAGGCGCGCTGTCGTCCGCACCAACCGCCTGGGCGATGTTGGCGAGAACGGTAGCCATGCGCTGCGAGTAAGGCCGGGCGGCCTCGGCCGCCTCCTGCGCACGCCGAAGCTTCGCCGCGGCGACCATTTTCATCGCCTTGGTGATCTTCTGCGTCGCCTTGACGGAGGCGATCCGGTTCTTCAGATCCTTAAGTGAAGGCATCCGTTATCCGTCCTAAATGAAATCCGCTCAGGCGAAAGACTTGGCGAAGCTGTCGATTGCAGCCTTCAGCTTGCCCTTGACGTCGTCGGAGATCGCCTTGTCCTTGCGGATGGTTTCCAGGATGTCCTTGCCTTCCGAACGCATGTACGAAAGCAGGCCCTGCTCGAACTTGCCAACCTGGTTGACCGGCAGCTTGTCGAGGTAACCGTTGACACCTGCGAAGATGACAGCGACCTGCTCTTCCGTCTTCAGCGGCGAGAACTGCGGCTGCTTCAGGAGTTCGGTCAGGCGCGCACCGCGGTTCAGCAGGCGCTGCGTAGCGGCATCGAGGTCCGAGCCGAACTGCGCGAAGGCGGCCATTTCACGATACTGAGCGAGTTCGCCCTTGATCGAGCCGGCAACCTGCTTCATCGCCTTGATCTGCGCGGCGGAGCCGACGCGCGAAACCGACAGACCGACGTTAACGGCCGGACGGATGCCCTGGTAGAATAGGTCGGTTTCAAGGAAGATCTGGCCGTCGGTGATCGAGATCACGTTGGTCGGGATGAACGCCGAAACGTCGTTGCCCTGCGTTTCGATGACCGGCAGAGCCGTCAGCGAACCGGCGCCGTTGTCGTCCGAGAGCTTTGCAGCGCGCTCGAGCAGGCGGGAGTGCAGGTAGAAAACGTCGCCCGGGTAAGCTTCGCGGCCCGGCGGGCGGCGCAGCAGGAGCGACATCTGACGGTAGGAAACAGCCTGCTTCGACAGGTCGTCGTAGCCGATGAGGGCATGCTTGCCGTTGTCACGGAAGTATTCGCCCATCGCGCAACCGGCGAACGGTGCGAGGTACTGCATCGGAGCCGGGTCGGACGCGGTCGCAGCAACGATGATCGAGTACTGCAGAGCGCCACGCTCTTCCAGAACCTTCACGAACTGGGCAACCGTCGAACGCTTCTGGCCGATTGCGACGTAGACGCAATACAGCTTGTCACCTTCCGGACCATTGTCGTGAATGGCCTTCTGGTTGAGGATCGTGTCGAGGATGATCGCGGTCTTGCCGGTCTGGCGGTCGCCGATGACGAGCTCGCGCTGGCCACGACCAACCGGGATCAGAGCGTCGATGGCCTTGAGGCCGGTCGACATCGGCTCATGAACCGACTTGCGCGGAATGATACCCGGAGCCTTGACGTCAACGCGCGAGCGCTGCTTGGCGTTGATCGGGCCCTTGCCGTCGATCGGGTTGCCGAGCGCGTCGACGACGCGGCCGAGCAGTTCCGGACCAACAGGAACGTCCACGATGGCGCCGGTCCGCTTGACGGTGTCGCCTTCCTTGATGTCACGGTCGGAACCGAAAATAACGACACCGACGTTGTCGGCTTCGAGGTTCAGCGCCATGCCGCGAATTCCACCCGGGAATTCGACCATCTCGCCTGCCTGAACATTGTCGAGGCCGTAGACGCGGGCAATACCGTCACCGACGGAAAGCACCTGACCGACTTCGGAGACTTCTGCTTCCTGGCCGAAATTTTTGATCTGATCTTTGAGAATTGCGGAAATTTCCGCGGCGCGGATATCCATCAGCCGACCTCTTTCAGTGCAAGCTTAAGGGTAGAGAGTTTGGTGCGAAGGGAGGTGTCAATCTGGCGGGACCCGACCTTGACGATCAGACCTCCAAGAATAGACGGGTCGACGGTGACGTTGACCGCCACGTCTTTGCCGGTGACGCTTTTCAGCGTCGCCTTCAATTCGTTTTCCTGCGCTGCAGAGAGCGCATGGGCCGACGTGACGTCGGCGGAGACTTCGCCACGATGGCGTGCGGCGATCAGGCGGAACGCCTTGATCATGCCCGGCAGCGCGAAGAGGCGGCGATTGCGGGCAACGACCTTGAGGAAGTTGCCGACGAGCCCGGAGATACCAGCCTTCTCGGCAACTGCCGAAATGGCCTTGAACTGGTCGTCTGCAGAAAAGACCGGGCTTACGATCAGCCGCTTCAGATCATCGCTGCCGTCGATCAGGGCCTGGACGCGGGTCAGATCCGCGCCGACTGCCTCGACGGAACCGGCGCCGAGCGCGAGTTCAAAAAGCGAGGACGCGTATCTTTCTGCAACACCGGAAATAAGCTGGGATGTGTCTGCCACGGGCACAAGCTTCTCTCATTTTCATCCAAGAACCGAGCTGGCGGTGGGCCGTCAACTTAAATTCTTGAATTTGCTGCAATAATTTGCAGGATATCGAGGCCTGGCGACCCACTTCCCCCGCAATTCGCGGTTCGTCTAGCATAGGATGTTTGGACTCGCAACACGCGAACGGCAGGAATGCGGCATAAGTCGGCCACCTTGGCCGAATTTTGCCGTAAATTCGTTTCCTGCGTTGTGAATCGCGGAACGGCCCGCGGCACGATCAGATCATGCCGAAGACGTATGCGAGCGGAAGGATGGCGAGTGCCGCCTGAACGAAGAGCGCCAGCCAGTTGTAGACCGTGCCGCCGTTGTCGCTCATCATCGAGAGGATTCGGCCGAAGGCGGCAAGCGCGAACGCCGCTCCGACGGCAAGATAGACCATCGGCTGCGCCAGGAGGATCGCGGCAAGGCCGAGCCCCACATGCATGCCGCCCATGGTGGAGCGAGCCTCGGCATAACCGCCGCGCCGCCCCTCGGCAATGCCGATGCCAGCCGCACGAAAGGTAAGCCGCGGCGCAAACAGCATGACGACCCCGATCAGCGCCGCAGCCACGGCCGCGCAGAAGGCGAGGAATTCGCCGGTTTCCGTCGGAATGTAGAATTCCATGCCCGTTCCCGCAGATGAGCCCTTGTCATGCCGTTTCGTCTTCGGTCGAAGCGGCGCGTCCTTGACCTCTAGCGCATGTCGCCCCGGTTGTGAATCGCCAGCAGCCTCTTCAACGCGACGATCACAGGAAACTTGAATTTACAGGAAGCTTTGGGGATCGATGTCGAGCTGGACGCTGATCGAGCCGCGCTCCTTGGGGCCGGCGGCGATCATCGCCTTGACGAAAGCCTGCATGTCGCTGTTGCGCCGGCCATGCACCAGCAGGCGGAAGCGATGCCGGCCGCGGATCAGCGCCAGCGGCGCCTCCGCCGGGCCGAGAATGGTGATGCCGTCGGTCCGGGGGGCGGCCATGCGCAAGCCCCGCGCATGGCCCTCGGCATCCTGGCGTGTGTCGGCCGAGACGATCAGCGAGGCGAGCCGGCCGAAGGGCGGCAGCAAGGCCTTTTCGCGCTCGGCAATCTCGCGGTCGTAGAAGGCATCGGCATCGCCGGAGACGATCGCCTGCATGACGGGATGCTGCGGCTGGTAGGTCTGCAACAGGCCGAGACTCTTGAGGCCGGTTCGCCCGGCGCGGCCGGTCACCTGCGAGAGCAGTTGGAAGGTTCGCTCGGCTGCCCGCGGATCGCCATTGGCCAAGCCGAGATCGGCATCGACGATGCCGACCAGCGTCATCAGCGGAAAGTTGTGTCCCTTGGCGACGAGCTGCGTGCCGATGACGATGTCCGCTTCGCCGCGCGCAATGGCGTCGAGTTCCAGCCGCAGCCGCTTGACGCCCATGAGGTCCGAGGAGAGCACGATGGTGCGCGCTTCTGGGAAATGCCGCTCCACCTCCTCGGCAATGCGCTCGACGCCGGGGCCGCAGGCAACCAGGTGATCGAGCGTGCCGCATTCGGGGCAGGCCTCCGGCGTCTTCTCCGTATAGCCGCAATGGTGGCACTGGATCTGCCCGCGGAACCGATGTTCGACGAGCCAGCTTGAACAGTCCGGGCACTGGAAGCGATGGCCGCAGACGCGGCAGAGCGTCAGCGGCGCATAGCCGCGGCGATTGAGGAAAAGCAGCGCCTGCTCGCCGCGCTCGACGGCCTTGCCGATCTGGTTGATGAGAACCGGCGAAAGGAACCCGCCGCGCGCCGGTGGATGCTGGCGCATGTCGACAACGCCGAGCCGCGGCAGCGCCGCATCGCCGAAACGCGTCGGCAGGTGGATCGGCTTGTAACGGCCGACCTCGCCATTGACCCGGCTTTCGACCGATGGCGTCGCCGAGACGAGCACGACCGGAAAGCCGGTGATCCGGCCGCGCACGACCGCCATATCGCGCGCATTGTAGAAGACGCGGTCCTCCTGCTTGTAGGCCGGGTCGTGCTCTTCATCGACGATGATGAGACCAAGCTCTTCGAACGGCAGGAACAACGCCGAGCGGGCGCCGGCAACGACGCGCACCGTGCCGGTCGTCACCTGGCGCCAGACCTTTTCGCGGGTGCGCGGTGCCAGGTCCGAATGCCACTCGGCCGGTTTCGACCCGAAGCGATCCTGGAAGCGTTCGAGGAAACTCGACGTCAGCGCAATCTCCGGCAAAAGGATCAGCACCTGCTTGCCGGCCCGAAGCGTCGCGGCGATCGCCTCGAAATAGACCTCGGTCTTGCCGGAGCCGGTGATGCCGTCGATCAGCGACACAGAGAAGCCGCCCTCCTCCACCGCCGCCAGGAGATCGGCTGCCGCATCCTTCTGGGGCCCTTCGAGCCGGGGCGCGACAAAATCGGGATCAGGCAAGGCAACCACCGGCGGCGGCGCCATGAATACGGTTTCGAAGACGCCTTGCTGCGTCAGTCCCTCGATCACGCTCGACGAAGTTCCGGCCGCATGCGCAAGCCCGGAGCGCGTCCAGGAGACGCCATCGCTGGCGGTCGCGATCACGCGCTCGCGCGCCGCCGTCATGCGCTCCGGCCGCATGTCCGTGAGGCGCAGCGCTTCCACCATCGGCTCCGGATCGAAGGCCGCCGGTGCCCGGAGCGCCATGCGCGCGACGAGCCCCGGCGGCGTCACAGTGTAGGCAGCAACCCAGTCAAGAAAAGTTCGCATGTCCCTCGTCAGCGGCGGGCAGTCAAAAACCTTCTCGATTGTCTTGAGTTTCTTCGGATCGACATTGCCGTCATCGTCTCCATCCCAGACCACGCCGACGACGAGACGGGGGCCGAGCGGCACCTGCACAATCGAGCCCGGCTCGACCGCCATGCCGTCGGGAACCGCATAGGAATAGGCTTTCGGCGCCGGCATGGGCACCAGGACCGGCACGACGCGACGGGCAGAAATCGGCCCGAGCAAATCGCCGAATAAATCGGTTGAATCGCGAGTCATTTTGCCGTGACCTTGCCACGTGTTTCGGTTAAAGAAAACTGCGCTGCGAACCGCAGCCTTGCCGGCGCAGGGTTTGTCACGGTTCCACCAGAGTTTCAACGCGCGCGATCTCTGCCAACGGAATTCCTCCCCGGTAGAGATGCGCCCGAGCGGCAATCGTGCCCAAGGAGTGACTCCATGAAATTTTTCGTTGATACCGCCGACGTCAAGGAAATCCGCGAGCTGAACGATCTCGGCCTTCTCGATGGCGTCACCACCAACCCCTCGCTGATCCTGAAGTCGGGCCGCGACATCACGGAAGTCACCAAGGAAATCTGCTCGATCGTCGAAGGCCCGGTTTCGGCTGAAGTGACCGCCACCGAATACGCCGAGATGATGAAGGAAGCGGCCGTTCTTTCGAAGATCGCCGACAACATCTGCATCAAGCTGCCGCTGACGCTCGACGGTCTCAAGGCCTGCAAGGCGCTGACCTCGGACGGCCACCAGACCAACGTGACGCTGTGCTTCTCGGCCAACCAGGCCCTGCTCGCCGCCAAGGCCGGCGCGACCTTCGTTTCGCCCTTCGTCGGCCGCCTCGACGACATCGCCTTCGATGGCATGGACCTGATCCGCGAGATCCGCCACATCTTCGACAACTACGGCTATGAGACCGAGATCCTTGCCGCCTCGATCCGCACCGTGAACCACGTCAAGGAAGCCGCCCTCATCGGCGCCGACGTCATCACCGCGCCGCCGGCAACGCTGAAGGCTCTGGTCAAGCACCCGCTGACCGACAAGGGCCTCGAAATGTTCCTGGCCGACTGGGCCAAGACCGGCCAGAAGATCGCCTGATTGCTTCAGGAATGAATGAAAACCCCGCAGCGATGCGGGGTTTTTTGTTGCCTACTCGTCGTCGTCCATCAGCCCCGTCAGCCGCATGCCATCGATCCAGGTGGCGCTGTCCTTGCGGATCACCCGGCGCGGACGGATGCCGCAGCGCTGACGCACTTCCTCCGCCAGCCGCTCCGAATGGGTGACGATCCAGATCTGGCTTTCGCGCGAGGCGCTGGCGATCATGTCGGCAAGCGCCGGTAGCATGTCCGGATGCAGGCTCGTCTCCGGCTCGTTCAGCGCGATGAAGCGGGGCCGGCGATAGGAAAGCAGCGCCGCCGCCAGTGCCAGGAAACGCACTTGCCCATCGGAAAGCTCGCGCGGCGAAAACGGCCGGTTGGGAAAATCCGGAAAGACCAATGAGAATTCGGCAAACTGTCCCGGCTCGGGAACGTCAAGATAGGCGCCGCCGAAGGCGTCGGCAATAGCGCGGTCGAGATCGACCGTATCCTCGCGTGTGTGCCTGAGCGTGGCAAACACCGCAGCCATGTTGACGCCCGTCTCGTCGAGCATCGGCGCCGTGACGGCGAGGCAAGGCAATCGCAACGGCGAGTCGCGATCGGTGCGGAAACCATGAAAGAACCGCCATTGGTCGACCGCGCGGCGAAAGGTGCCGACCTCCGGATAGTGACCGGCATCGCCGAGCAGCGAGATCGCCGTTTCCGAGGTCAGAGCCGTTTCCGGATAGTCCTCCATCCGCCCGCGGTCGCCGCGCACGAAGATGCCGGGGCCGGACCGCTTCATCATCGTCACCGGCCGGCGGCCGGTTTCGACGGTCAACTCCTCTTCCTTGACCTGAGGCTCATAGGCAAAGCCAGCGGCAGCGGTGGGCGGGCGCAATCCCGCCTCGATGCGGTAGCGGAAGGTGATCGCACGTTCCTCGTCCAATAGCTCGGTTTCGAGCCGGATGCGCGCCGGTTTGTCGGCGCGGCGGCGGCCACTCCAGAGCGCCGACGACATGCCGCCCTCCTCCGCGATCTCGCGTGCCAGAGTGCCGCGCGTCGCCGACTGCACGAGTTGAAGCGCGCGATAGAGATTGGACTTGCCGACGCCGTTCTCGCCGATGAACAGGTTGACGCCCGTCAGATCCATGCGGATCGACTTCAACGAACGGTAGTTTTCGGCAAACATGGATTGAAGCTGCATGGCTCAAGACCTAGCCGATCCGCAGCCCGGCGTGAAGCCTGGCAGGCATGGCGCGGCTGATCGCTAGAGCGCGGCCGCTGCTTGCAACCGGGGCTGGAACGCCACGTCCGCGTCCATGGCCAGATCGAACACCGTGTGCCGCTCGAGCGCCTTCGTCACCTCGCCAGGCTCGCCTTCCAGCGCCTCCGGCGGGATCAGGTTGCCGATGCGGAAATCGAAGAAGTCGCCCTTCTTGTTGAGCAGCTCGTGGAACACGGTCATGTCGCGCAGTTCCGTTGACCATTTGGCGAACCAGTAGAACAGGCCGGAATTGCGGGCGCTCATGTGCACCGGCAGGATCGGCAGGCCGTATTTGCGCGCAAAGCCCACCGCAGACGTCTTCCACGGCCGCTCGTTGAGGCAGCCGTCCGCCCAGTAGGCGATGCGCCCGGAAGGGAAGAGCACCGTCGCCTTGCCCTCGCCGATCGCCCGGTTGGTCACCTGCAGCGTCTCGCGGGCCTTCAGCTTGCTCTTGTGCTCCTCACGCCATTCGACGGGGATGACCATCTCGACAAAGCGTGGATTGACGCGGATGGCGTCGCGATTGGCAAAGAACATCATGTCCGGCCGCCGTGTCTTGAGCAGGTCGAAAACAGCGATACCGTCGGCTATGCCGGTCGGATGGTTGCTGACGAGCAGGAAGCCGCCCTTGGCCGGAATGCGCTCGGCCCGGTCAACCCGCACCTCCAGCGAGAGAAGCGAACTCAGATGTTCGAAGGCCTGGAAGCCGGGCATGTTGGCGACCGCATCGGCGAACTCGTGCGCCTTGCGGTAGTTCAGCAATGCGTAGAGAAAAGGTCGCATCAACGGCCACATCGGGCTCTTGACGATGCGCTGCCCGCGCTCGGCAATCAGGGTGTCGACGATGTGACCAGGTTTTCCCTGTGAGACCAGGGCGATTACTTCAGCAAAATGCGCGAATCCGTTCACCGAATCCCGTCCCGCCATAGTCCGATCCGATTCTTTCCGGCTGACCATCGCAATTCTATATGATCGAAGAATGACAGATTCCAAGGGCGCATTAGCAAAAACATAAGATGCGTCAGGGCATTGTCGCCGATGGACCAACTTGGGAAGCGACAATGAACGAGCTCCTCGTCATCGGCCATCCGGAACTCCTTGCCGAACGCCAACGTTGGCTCGATGGGCTCATGCGGGAGCGGCGCCTCTCCGACAACACCATCGAGGCCTATGAGCGCGACACCCGTCAATTCCTGACATTCCTGACCGGCCATCTGGCCGGACCGCCGCGCCTTTCCGACATCCGGACGCTGCGGCCGGCGGATCTGCGCGGCTTCCTCGCCCAGCGCCGCAAGGGTGGCGCCGGCGCACGCACGCTCGGCCGTGGCCTCGCCGGCTTGCGCTCCTTCCTGCGCTTTCTCGAACGCAACGGCCTTGCCAATGCTGCAGGTGCCGCCGCCGTGCGCTCGCCGAAGCAGCCGAAATCGCTTCCGAAGCCGCTGACCGACCGAGAGGCGCTGAACGTCGTGACCTCGGAGGCGCAGCTTGCCGAGGAGCCCTGGATCGCCGCGCGCAATGCCGCGGTGCTGACCCTGCTCTATGGCTGCGGCCTGCGCATTTCCGAAGCGCTCGGGCTGACATCGGGCGATTTCGCCGGCACGCCCTCGTCGCTGCGCATCATCGGCAAAGGCGGCAAGACGCGGCTCGTGCCGCTGATACAGGCCGCACGTGAAGCCGTCGCAGCCTATATCAAACTCTGCCCCTATCAGCCGCCTGCTGATGAACCGTTGTTTCGGGGTGCCCGTGGCGCCAAGCTGCAGCCGGCAATCATCCAGCGGGAAATGCAAAAGCTGCGCGGCGCCCTCGGCCTGCCGGACACGGCAACGCCGCATGCGCTGCGACACTCCTTCGCCACCCATCTGCTGGCCGGCGGCGGCGATCTCAGGACCATCCAGGAACTGCTCGGCCACGCCAGCCTGTCGACCACGCAGGTCTATACCGGTGTCGATTCCGCGCGGCTTCTGGAAATCTACGATCGCGCCCATCCGCGCGCCTGATTTTCGGCGAAACGATGGATTAACCATGCCCTTTAAGGAAGCCGTGACCGGCCCGGCCCTAGGGTTCAGCAACGACCGTCCGACCGTCGGGGAACAACGATGACCGCCTTTGCGAGACCTGATCGAAATCTGCCCCGCGACCTGCTTGCGTTGGTCGCCGACGGTACACTTTGGCTCATTGCCCTCTTGCATGTCGTTCTTGCCGCCAGCCTCGTCGTTGCACTCTTCTTCGTCGCGGAAGCCGATGCACAGGAAGCCGAATGCGGCGGTTCGAATGTGCTTACCGCCCTTGCCCAGTCGGATCCGACCAAATTCGCCGCACTTGAAGCGGAAGCCGCCGCCGTGCCGAACGGCAAAGGCATCTTCTGGAAGATCGAGAAGGAAGGCATCGCGGCCTCCTGGCTGCTCGGCACCATGCACGTGACCGATCCGCGCGTACTGGCATTGCCTGCCGAGGCGCCGGCCGCTTTCGAAGCAGCCTCAACCGTCATCGTCGAATCGGACGAGATCGTCGACGAGAAGAAATCGGCCGCCGCGATCCTGATGCGGCCCGACCTCACCATGTTCCCGGATAACAAGACGATCGCCGATTTCCTGAAGCCCGGCGATCGCGAACAGCTCGAAGCGGGCCTCAAAGCCCGCGGCATTCCGCTGACGCTCGTTGCGCGCATGAAACCCTGGATGATCGCGAGCTTCGTCGCATTGCCCGCCTGCGAGATCAGCCGCAAGGCGACCGGCGCCTCCTTCCTCGACAAGAAGATTGCCGAGGATGCGGTCAGCCAGGGCAAGACGCTCAAGGGCCTGGAGACGCTGATCGAACAGCTCGCAGCGATGGATTCGCTTCCGACCGAACTGCACCTGCGCGCGCTCATCGAGACGCTGGCGCTCGGCAAGACGATCGACGACGTCTTCGCGACAATGACCGACCTCTACCTTTCCGGCGACACCGGCATGATCATGCCGATGATGAGATCCGTTTCCGACAAGGGCACAGCGGAGGATTTCGGCTATGCCGATTTCGAGCAGCGCATCATCGTCGACCGCAACAAGACGATGGCGACACGTGCCGAACCGATCCTGAAGGACGGCGGCGCTTTCATGGCCGTCGGAGCGCTGCACCTTCCGGGCAAGGAAGGCCTGGTCGAACTGCTCCGCGCCCAGGGCTTCACGGTCACGCGCGCCAACTGACTGGCGGGCGTTCAAGCCGGAGACTGATCAGCCAATCTGACCGCCCGGACCCGCCACCCGGGCCAGAAGCGTCGGCACGATCACCTTGTGAAACGGCGTGACCGCCGCGAGGTAAACCCGCCCGAGCGCATTGTGCCGCCGGACGAGCGTGGTGACGCCGACGATCTGGTTGACCGCGGATCCCGCCCTGACATCGACGACGATGCGAAAATCGAGATGCTTGTCGTCAAAACCGAGCACCACTTCGTCATCGCTTTTCGACAGCACCGGAAACGCCCCGACCAGCCCGAAGCGACCCGGTTTCGGCGCCGCCGATTTCAGGCCAATGAGCGAGACCACGCGGTTGCGCAGGCGCAGCAGTTCGCGAATCCATCGCGGCGAACGGCCAAGCGAACGTTCGGCCGCTTCCGCGGCGGTCACGCCCTTGCCGTCGAGGGCGAGCTCGAAACGGTCGGCCCAATCGGCGTGCGGTAGATGCCGGTTCGGCAACGAGGTGGCCACGGCTCTCGGTTTCATGTTTCCTCCTGACGCCACGGCGTCGTTTGTCCTTTGAAACATGATTGCGCCCTCCGTCGTGCCTGGACAGGAGACCGCTTGTCGCAGCCCTCGGTCCAATCGTCACACCCAGTCTGCCGCCGAGGCCGTCCTACGCCGATGCGGTGGGGCCTTCCCTTCGCGCCGACAAGCTGCATAACTCAAGCTGAACGTTGCAAATTCTGGAGATGGACAATGGAAACCAGCCACGACACACGCGAACTCGAAATGGTCGTGCTGATGACGCCGGACATGGCCAATTTCAGCGGCAAGGTCCATGGCGGCGCGCTGCTCAATCTCCTGGATCGCGTGGCTTTCTCATGCGCCTCGCGCTATTCGCAGCAATATGCGGTGACGCTTTCGGTCGACCAGGTGACCTTCCGCCAGCCGATCCATGTCGGCGAGCTCGTCACCTTCCGTGCCGCGGTCAACAATGCCGGCCGAACCTCGATGGAAATCGGCATCCGCGTCGAGGCCGAGAACATCAGGAGTGGCGAGCGGCGACACACCAACTCCTGTTACTTCACGATGGTCGCGGTCGACGCCGACGGCGCGCCGACGCCCGTACCTCCGCTGAACACTGACACCGCTGACCGCAAGCGCCGGCAGCGCGCGGCCGAAGCACGACGCAGCCTCAGGCGGGAGTTCGAGGAGCGCTTCCACGCGCTCCGATCTGCTTCTGAAGAGTGAGAGATAATCGCCATCCGCCACGAAATATCCGGGGGGGATGTCAGCGAACGCTGACGCGGCACTGGCGAAAGCACCGCAACAACAGCCGGCATGTTGAAAGCGCGCGGCTGGAACAAGGGGGCCGCTTGCTGCAGCCCCCTCGCTGGATCATTACATGTGGATCGGCTTGAAGAAGGTCGAAAGAGCCGCTTCCTTGACCGCTTCCGACATGGTCGGATGCGCGTGGCAGGTGCGGCCGAGATCTTCCGACGAACCGCCGAACTCCATCAGCACGGCGATTTCGTGGATCATCTCGCCGGCGCCGAAGCCGACGATGTGGCCGCCGAGAACCCGGTCGGTTTCCTTGTCGGCGAGGATCTTCACGAAGCCGTCGGTGGCAAGCATGGCGCGCGCGCGGCCATTGGCTGTGAAGGGGAACTTGCCGACCTTGTAGGCAACGCCTGCAGCCTTCAGCTCTTCCTCGGTCTTGCCGACGGAGGCGATTTCCGGCTGGGTGTAGACGACGCTCGGGATGACGTCGTAATTCACATGCCCGGCCTGACCGGCGAGGATTTCAGCAACGGCAACGCCTTCGTCCTCGGCCTTGTGGGCGAGCATCGCGCCGCGCACGACGTCGCCGATCGCGTAGATGCCGGTAACGCTCGTCTGGTAGTGATGGTCGATCTCGACGCGGCCGCGCTGGTCCATGACGACGCCGGCCTTATCGAGGCCAAGACCATCGGTGTAGGGCTTGCGGCCGGTCGCGATCAGCACCACGTCGGCATCGAGCGTCACCGCATCGCCACCCTTGACCGGCTCAAAGGTCACCTTGGCGCCCTTGCCGTCCTTGACGACACCCGTCACCTTGGCGCCGAGCTTGAAGTCCATGCCTTGCTTCGCGAGCATGCGCTGGAACTGCTTGGCAACTTCGCCGTCCATGCCGCCGAGGATGGTATCGAGATATTCGACGACCGTGACCTTGGCGCCGAGGCGCGCCCAGACCGAGCCGAGCTCGAGGCCGATGACGCCGCCACCGACGACGATCATGTTGGCCGGGACCTTTTCGAGCGCGATGCCGCCGGTCGACGAGATGATCACCTTCTCGTCGATGTCGACCTGAACGCCCGGAATGCCCGCGACGTCGGAGCCGGTGGCGATCACGATGTTCTTGGTTTCGAGGATCTGCTCCTCGCCCTTGTCGTTGGTGACCGAGACCTTGCCCTGGCCGAGCACCTTGCCGGTGCCCTGGATGCCGTCGATCTTGTTCTTCTTGAACAGGAACGAGACGCCCTCGACGTTGGACTTAACGGTCGCGTCCTTGTGGGCCATCATCTTTTCGAGGTTCAGCTTCGGTGCTGCGACTTCGACGCCGAGCGCATCGACGCCATGGGCGACCTGATGGAACATCTCGGATGCATGCAGCAGCGCCTTGGACGGGATGCAGCCGATGTTGAGGCAGGTGCCGCCATAGGTGGCGCGCTTCTCGACGACGGCCACCTTCAGGCCAAGCTGAGCCGCCTTGATGGCGCAGACATAGCCGCCGGGGCCGCTGCCGATAACGATGAGATCATATGCCATTAAAATATCCTTCCTTCAGGGCGGTTACCGCCCGCCGCTGACATTGAGAATTGCCCCCGTCACATAAGTCGCCTTGTCTGACAGGAGGTAGAGAACCGCGTCAGCGACTTCCTCGGCGGTGCCGGGTCGCTGAACGGGAATGGTGGGAGCAAGATCGCGCGCCCGGTCCGGCAGGCCGCCGGAGGCATGGATCTCGGTATCGATGACGCCGGGACGGATCGCATTGACGCGAATGCCCTCGGTCGCAACCTCGCGCGCAAGGCCGATGGTGAAGGTGTCGATCGCACCCTTCGAGGCGGCGTAGTCGACATATTGCGCCGGCGAGCCGAGCACGGCTGCGGCCGAGGAGATGTTGACGATGGCGCCACCCTTGCCGCCGTAGCGCGTGGACATGCGCCGAACCGCTTCCGCCGCACAGCGAATGGAGCCGGTGATGTTGATGCGGAACATCCGTTCCAGCCGATCGACCGACATCTCGTCGATCCGTGCGGTCGGTCCGACGATGCCGGCATTGTTGACGAGGCCATCCAGCCGGCCGAAGGCCGCATCGACCGCGGCAAAGATCGCCTGGATATCCGCCTCAGAGCCGACATCGCCCTGAACCGCAATCGCCGAGCCGCCGGCCGCTTCGATCGCGCCGACAACCGTATCTGCCGCATCACGGTTCGTGGCAAAGTTGACTGCGACACGCCAGCCGGCTTTCGCCGCGGCGACACAAACCGCCGCGCCGATACCGCGGCTACCGCCTGTCACGAGAAGAACGGGGCCTGCGCTCATGCGGCGCATCCCTTGAGGGTGAAAGAATCCCAGCTGTCGGCCTCGGCCTTGCCTTTGCCCCAGGCGCTCGATGCTCTGAGAGAAGGCCCGAAATCGGGAAGCAGCAACTGCTCGGCCGCCTGTTCGGCTTCACCAGGGATCTCGCTGATCGCACCGGCCTTGTCGAGCGCATAGACGACGCCCTGCCATACCGTGCAGGCGCGCAGTTCCTCGCCGGTCGCGTCACCCTCCGGGCAATTGTGCATGATCAGCCCCGTGGCGCGTTCCGGCTCTCCCGCCGGCATCACGACGCCGTCGAGCAGAAGCCCGGGTTTGAGCACCGCCACCTTGAAGTGGTTGCTGGTCGCCGCACTTGCCGAGCCGACCGGCTCGAAGCGCAGCTCATAGCCGCCGTCACGATCGGCGTAGATCGCGTGCGACTGCTTGCAGTCGGCAGCGATCGCCGGTGCGGTAAGCGCAGTGTAGAACAGCATCAAGGCGAGGCGACCAAAAACCATGATCAGGCGACCTTCTCCGTCGCGAGCTTGAGGCCGAGCGCAATGAAAACGACGCCGCTGGCGCGGTCGATCCACTTGCTGGCGCGGGTGAAGGCGGCGCGCATCCGCGGCGTCGTCATGAACAGGCTGACGCCGACGAACCAGAGGATCAGGCAGGTGGCCATGACCAGCCCATAGCCGAACTTGACGAGGATCGGCGTGTGGGCGCTGACGACGGTCGAGAAGATCGACAGGAAGAAGAATACCGGCTTCGGATTGAGCGCATTGGCGGCAAAGCCGAGGCCGAAAGCCTTGGCGGTCGACTGGCCCTTGGCCGGCTCATTGCCTTCCGCGCGCTCGACCTTGATCTCCGTCTGGCCGGCACGGAGCGCCTTGATGCCGATATAGATCAGGTAAGCGACGCCGCACCATTTGACGATGTTGAAGAGGTAGATCGACTGCGAAATGATCAGCCCCAGACCGAGGATCGTGTAAGTCACATGGAACATCAGCGAGGTGCCGATGCCGAAGGACGTGATGATGGCCGGGCGCCGGCCATGCACGATCGACTGGCGCATGACCATGGCCAGATCGGCGCCGGGAGAGACGATCGCAAAGGCGAAGATCGCCATCAGCGATGCGAGTTCTAGGAGATATTGGCTCATGGTTGTGCGACCGGTGCGTTGAAGGCCCAGACGTGGCCGAAGGGATCCTGGATGCGCGCGTAACGTGCGTGCCAGAAGGTATCCTGCGGCTCCAGAACTGTCGATGCCCCGGCGGCGATCGCCCGGTCATAGGCTGCATCGACGTCGGCGGCATCAGGCAGATTGATGTTGATGGCGACGCTCGCACCACCGACCGTCTTCGGCGAAAGAACGTTCGAGCCGAATTCGGGAAATTCGTCGTGCAGCATGATCTCGCCGCCGAAGAGCGCGAGATTGGAATGCATCACGCGCTTGCGATCCTCCGCCAGCTGGCAAAAGGTGTGTTGGGCACCAAAGGCCTTCTCGTAAAAGGCGATCGCCGCCATGCCGTCCTTGACGCAGAGATGCACCTGGATCGGCGGAACGTTTGGTTCGGATGCCATGCGAGTTCCTCCGTTCAGATCAGAATACCCGCAATCATCAGCAGGAGCCCGACCGCCGAAACGGTCCAGACGGCGGAGCGAACCAATCCGAGGCCGCCAATATAAATCGGCAGGTAGGCGGCTCTTGCCCAGAACCAGATCCCCACGCCCCATTGGGTGAGCGGTCCGCTCCGTCCGGAGAATTCTATCACGACCGCAAGGGCGATGAAGACCGGATAGGTCTCGTGAAAATTGCGCAGCGCCCGTCCCGCCCGCCCGGTAAAGACATTGGGCTCCGGCACGACGTCGCGATTGGTATCAGCTTCGATGACGCCGTGCTGCAGGCGATAGGCGCCCGCCTGCGCCATCATATAGGCGAAGGCGAGAACGGCACTCCAGAGCAGGTAGGTCAGTTCGAACGACATCGATGCGATCCGGAGAAGCGCGGCGCAGAAAGAAGCGGGGGCTGCAATCGCCCCCGCCCAACTCTTAGAGATCGAGAACCAGACGCTCCGGATCCTCGAGGCTTTCCTTGACGCGGACGAGGAAGGTCACGGCTTCCTTGCCGTCGACGATGCGGTGATCGTACGAGAGCGCGAGGTACATCATCGGGCGGATGACGACCTGGCCGCCGATGGCGACCGGACGGTCCTGGATCTTGTGCATGCCGAGAATGCCCGACTGCGGCGCGTTGAGGATCGGCGAGGACATCAGCGAACCGTAGACGCCGCCGTTGGAGATGGTGAAGGTACCGCCCTGCATGTCGGCCATCGACAGCGCGCCATCACGCGCAGCCTTGCCGAGACGGCCGATGTCCTTCTCGATCTCGGCGATCGACATCTGGTCGGCATCGCGCACGATCGGAACGACAAGGCCCTTGTCGGTGCCGACGGCGACGCCGATGTGGCAGTAGTTCTTGTAGATGATGTCGGTGCCGTCGATCTCGGCGTTAACAGCCGGGATTTCCTTCAGCGCGTGGGTCACGGCCTTGGTGAAAAAGCCCATGAAGCCGAGCTTCACGCCATGCTTCTTCTCGAAGATGTCCTTGTACTTGTTGCGCAGCGACATGACGGCGCTCATGTCCACCTCGTTGTAGGTGGTGAGCATGGCGGCGGTGTTCTGCGCATCCTTGAGGCGCTTGGCGATCGTCTGGCGCAGGCGGGTCATCTTGACGCGCTCTTCGCGCACGACATCTTCTGCCGTCGACGGCGCACGGGCCTGGACCTTTGCGGGCTCTGCGACAGCAGGGGTCGAGATGCCCTTGGCGACGGCTGCAAGCACGTCACCCTTCAGCACCTGGCCACGCTTGCCGGAGCCATCGAGCTGATCGGCCGACAGGTTGTTTTCGGCGAGCAGCTTCGCGGCAGCCGGTGCCGGCGGCATCGACGAGGCAGCGGGTGCTGCAGCGGCAGCCGGGGCAGCCGGAGCGGCAGCGGCCGGCTCGGCCTTCTTTTCGGCAGCAGCCGCCGGAGCGGCAGCAGCAGCGCCGGCAGCGATCTGGCCGAGCAGCGCGCCGAGACCGACGGTCTCGCCGGCCTGCGCAACGATTTCGGAAAGCGTGCCAGCGGCTGGCGCCGGCACTTCGATCGTCACCTTGTCGGTTTCAAGTTCGAGCAGGGGCTCATCGGCCTTGATGGCATCGCCGACCTTCTTGAACCAGGTGCCGACGGTCGCTTCGCTGACGGATTCGCCGAGGGTGGGAACGCGGATTTCTGTTGCCATGATTTTTGTTCCGTTGATCAGATATCTGTTTCTATTGGCTCAGAGCGTGGGGAGCGTCAGCCCCCCAGCGCGTCCTCGAGGAAGGCGGCAAGCTGCGCCTGGTGCTTCGACATCAGGCCCGTTGCCGGCGAGGCGGCAGCCGGACGGCCGGTGTAGCGCACGCGCTGATACTTGGCGTCGATATGGGCGAGAACCCATTCGAGATAGGGGTCGATGAACGACCAGGCGCCCATGTTCTTCGGCTCTTCCTGGCACCAGACCATCTCCGCGTTGCGGAAGCGGCTGAGCTCGTTGATCAGCGCCTTGGCCGGGAACGGATAGAGCTGTTCGACGCGCAGCAGGTAGACGTCGTCGATGCCGCGCTTCTCGCGCTCTTCGAGCAGGTCGTAGTAGACCTTGCCCGAGCAGAGCACGACGCGACGGATCTTCGAGTCCTTCTGCAGCTTGATCGGACCATCCTTGATCACCTCGGCATCGTCCCACAGCAGGCGGTGGAACGAGCTCTCGCCGGCCATTTCCGACAGACTCGAAACCGCCCGCTTGTGGCGCAGCAGCGACTTCGGCGTCATCAGGACCAGCGGCTTGCGGAAGTCGCGCTTCACCTGCCGGCGCAGGATGTGGAAGTAGTTCGCCGGCGTCGTGACGTTGGCGACCTGCATGTTGTCTTCGGCGCAGAGCTGCAGGAAGCGTTCGAGGCGGGCGGACGAGTGCTCCGGACCCTGGCCCTCATAACCGTGCGGCAGCAGGCAGACGAGACCAGACATGCGCAGCCACTTGCGTTCGCCCGACGAGATGAACTGGTCGAAGACGACCTGTGCACCGTTGGCGAAGTCGCCGAACTGGGCTTCCCAAAGCGTCAACGCGTTCGGACGGGCGAGCGAGTAACCGTATTCGAAGCCGAGGACCGCTTCTTCCGAGAGCATCGAGTTGATGACTTCGTAGCGGGCCTGGGTCGGCGACAGGTTCGCAAGCGGAATGTAGCGCTCTTCGCTCTGCTGATCGTAGAGCACGGAATGACGCTGCGAGAAGGTGCCGCGTTCGCAATCCTGGCCCGAAAGGCGGATCTTGGTGCCTTCGGTGACGAGCGTGCCGAAGGCGAGTGCCTCGGCCATGGCCCAGTCGACGCCTTCGCCGGTCTGGATCATCTGAGCGCGGTTTTCCATGAAGCGCTGGATCGTGCGGTGTGCATTGAAACCGGCCGGGATCTCCGAGATCTTGCGACCGACTTCCTTGAGCTGCTTCATCGGCACCGAGGTCTTGCCGCGGCGCTGTTCGTCCTGGTTGTCGGCCGAGCGCAAGCCCGACCAGACACCATCCAGCCAGTCGGCCTTGTTCGGCTTGTAGGACTGGCCAGCCTCGAACTCCTGCTCGAGGTGAGCGCGCCAGTCGGCCTTCATCTTCTCGACTTCGCCTTCGGACATCAGGCCCTCGGCGACCAGACGGTCGGAGTAGAGCTGGACGACGGTCTTATGGGCGCGGATGACCTTGTACATCTTCGGCTGCGTGAACGCAGGCTCGTCGCCTTCGTTGTGGCCGAAGCGGCGGTAGCAGAACATGTCGATGACGACAGGCTTGTGGAACTTCATCCGGAATTCGGTGGCGATCTTGGCCGCGTAGACGACCGCTTCCGGATCGTCGCCGTTGACGTGGAAGATCGGCGCCTCGATCATCTTGGCGACGTCGGACGGATAGGGCGACGAACGCGAGAAGGCCGGATTGGTGGTGAAGCCAATCTGGTTGTTGATGATGAAATGGACGGTACCGGCAACGCGGTGGCCGCGCAGGCCGGAAAGGCCGAGGATTTCAGCAATCACGCCCTGGCCGGCAAAGGCGGCGTCGCCATGCAGCAAGAGCGGCATGACCTTCGAGCGTTCGCGCAACGGAATGATGTCGCCTTCAAACACGGTCGCCATCTGGTCCTGCTTGGCACGGGCCTTGCCCATGACGACAGGGTTGACGATTTCGAGGTGCGAGGGGTTCGCCGTCAGCGACAGGTGAACCTTGTTGCCATCGAATTCGCGGTCCGAGGAAGCGCCGAGGTGGTACTTCACGTCGCCCGAACCTTCGACGTCGTCAGGCGCGTAGGAGCCGCCCTTGAACTCGTGGAAGATGGCGCGATGCGGCTTGGCCATCACCTGAGACAGCACGTTCAAGCGGCCGCGGTGGGCCATGCCGAGCACGATTTCCTTGAGGCCTTCCTGGCCGCCGCGCTTGATGATCTGCTCGAGTGCCGGGATCAGCGATTCGCCACCGTCGAGACCAAAGCGCTTGGTGCCCTTGTACTTGACGTCGATGAACTGCTCGAAGCCTTCCGACTCGATCAGCTTCTGGAGGATCGCCTTCTTGCCCTCGGGCGTGAACTCGACGCCCTTGTCCGGTCCTTCGATGCGCTCCTGGATCCAGGCCTTCTCTTCCGGGTTGGACATGTGCATGAATTCGACGCCGATCGTCGAGCAGTAGGTGCGCTCGAGGATTTCGACCATTTCGCGAATGCTCGCGTATTCGAGGCCGAGCACGTTGTCGATGAAGATCTTGCGGTCGAGATCCTTCTCCTCAAACCCGTAGTTCGAGGGCGAAAGCTCGTTGTAGTCCTCAACCGGGGCAGCAAGGCCGAGCGGATCGAGCTTGGCATGCAGGTGGCCACGGGCGCGATAGGCGCGGATCATCATGATGGCGCGGACGGAATCGCGCGTCGCCTGAAGGATATCTGCCTCGCTCACGGCAGTGCCGGTGGCGACGGCTGCTTCCTCAGCCTTCGCCTTGACCTTCTTCTCGATGACCTTTTCGACCGTGCCCCAATCGCCGTCCAGCGCGGAGACGAGTTCGCCGTTGGCCGGGATCGGCCAGTTGTTCTTTTTCCAGGAGGCGCCCTTGGCTGCCTTCACCACATCTTCCGGCCGGTCGGCGAGCGCCTTGAAGAAGGCCTGCCATTCGGCCGAGACGGACGCCGGGTCCGTTTCATAGCGTGCTTGGAGCTGCTCGATATAGGCGGCGTTGGCGCCGTCCAGAAACGAAGTGAGCTGGAATTGCTCGTTGGCCTCTTGCCTTGTCATGGTCTCACGCGGACTGTTCTGTCCGCCTCCTGACTGAAGTTGGGTTGCCGGGTATCCCGGTCGTTCATGTTCGTTCGGCGCGGTTGGCGCCTGGCCTTTCCTACGGCGCCGCGCATCAAAGGGACGCGCCGGGATCGCCGTGGCAGTAGATTGCCGCATGTCCTGATCTTCAATCAGCCAAGGAAACACGCGGCAGGCACGCTGTCCGGACCGGAATGGTCCGGCCCGGACAGAAGTCTTGCGATCAGCCCTTGAGGACTTCGACGAGCGTCTTGCCGAGACGGGCCGGCGACGGCGACACGCGGATGCCTGCCTGCTCCATCGCAGCGATCTTGGATTCCGCATCGCCCTTGCCGCCGGAAACGACGGCGCCGGCGTGACCCATGGTGCGGCCCTTCGGCGCGGTACGGCCCGCGATGAAGCCGGCCATCGGCTTCTTGCGGCCCTTCTTGGCTTCGTCGATGAGGAACTGCGCCGCATCCTCTTCGGCCGAGCCGCCGATTTCGCCGATCATGATGATCGAGGTCGTGGCCTCGTCCGCCAGGAACATCTCCAGCACGTCGATGAACTCGGTGCCCTTGACCGGGTCGCCGCCGATGCCGACGGCCGTCGTCTGGCCGAGGCCTTCGTTGGAGGTCTGGAACACGGCTTCATAGGTCAACGTACCGGAGCGCGAAACGATGCCGACCGAACCCTTGCGGAAGATCGAGCCCGGCATGATGCCGATCTTGCATTCTTCCGGCGTCAGGATACCGGGGCAGTTCGGGCCGAGCAGGCGCGACTTGGAGCGGTCGAGACGAGCCTTGACGCGCACCATGTCGGCAACCGGGATGCCTTCGGTAATGCAGGTGATGAACGGGATTTCCGCATCGATCGCCTCGATGATCGCGTCCGCGGCGCCTGCCGGCGGAACATAGATCACGGATGCGTCCGCACCGGTCTTTTCACGGCCTTCGGCAACCGACGCGAAGATCGGCAGGGTTTCGCCCTTGGAGCCGGTCCAGGTTTCGCCACCCTTCTTCGGGTGAATGCCGCCGACCATCTGCGTGCCGTAATAGGCAAGCGCCTGTTCGGTATGGAAGGTGCCGGTCTTGCCGGTCAGGCCCTGAACGAGGACCTTGGTGTTCTTATTGACGAGAATCGACATGAGGTCTGGTCCTTCAGTTAGCCGTTGATCGCGGCGACGATCTTCTTGGCAGCGTCATCCAGATCGTCGGCGGCGGTGATCGCCAGGCCGGATTCGTTCAGGATCTTCTTGCCAAGCTCGACATTCGTGCCTTCGAGACGAACGACCAGCGGAACCTTGAGGCCGACTTCCTGCACGGCCGCAACGACACCTTCAGCGATGACATCGCACTTCATGATGCCGCCGAAGATGTTGACGAGGATACCCTCGACCTTCGGGTCGGCGGTGATGATCTTGAAGGCTGCCGCAACCTTCTCCTTGCCGGCGCCGCCGCCGACGTCACAGAAGTTCGCCGGCTCCTTGCCGTAGAGCTTGATGATGTCCATCGTCGCCATCGCAAGGCCGGCGCCGTTGACCATGCAGCCGATGTTGCCGTCGAGCGCGACATAGGCGAGGTCCCACTTGGAGGCCTCGATTTCCTTGGCGTCTTCTTCGGTTTCGTCGCGCAGTGCCTTGATGTCGTCGTGGCGGAAGAGCGCGTTGCCGTCGAACGAGACCTTGGCGTCGAGAACGCGCACGCGGCCGTTCTTCATGACGATCAGCGGGTTGATCTCGAGCAGGCTCATGTCCTTCTCGACAAAGGCCTTGTAGAGGATCGGGAAGAGCTTTTCGGCATCAGCCTTGGCTTCGCCTTCGAGCTTCAGGGCCGAGGTGAGCTTGGCGAGATCAGCGGCGGTGACGCCGGCTTCCGGGTTGATCGCGACGTTGACGATCTTTTCCGGCGTGTCGTGCGCAACAGCCTCGATGTCCATGCCGCCTTCGGTCGAAACGACGAAGGCAACCTGGCCGACCGAGCGGTCGACGAGCAGCGACAGATAGAGTTCGCGGTCGATGTCGGCGCCATCCTCGATATAGAGGCGGTTCACCTGCTTGCCGGCAGGGCCGGTCTGCGCAGTGACGAGCGTGTTGCCGAGCATGTCCTTGGCATGAGCCTTGGCTTCATCGATCGAGAAGGCAAGACGAACGCCGCCCTTGGCGTCGGCGGAAAGTTCCTTGAACTTGCCCTTGCCGCGGCCGCCAGCATGGATCTGGCTCTTGACCACGTAGAGCGGGCCCGGGAGCTTCTTGGCAGCGGCTTCTGCCTCTTCTGCGGAGAAGATCGCGACACCTTCCGCGACCGGCGCGCCATAGCTCTTCAGGAGAGCCTTGGCCTGATATTCATGAATGTTCATGGTGTTTTTCCTGTCTGGAGCATTCTGCAGACAGGTGAAACACCTGCCGTCGCACAAATGCGGCAAAAACAAAGAGGTTGAGCGGATGCCAGCATCCGCTCAACGGGACGCGATTACTGCTTCAGGCTCGGCGCAATGCCGATGCAGGCTTCGCAAAGGCCAGCGACCGAAGCGACCGACTTGTCGAACGCTTCCTTCTCGGCCTTGTTGAGATCGATCTCGATGATGCGCTCGACGCCGCCGGCGCCGATGACCGTCGGAACGCCGACATACATGTCCTTGACGCCGTACTGGCCGGTCAGATGCGCGGCGCAGGGCAGCACGCGCTTCTTGTCCTTGAGGTAGGCTTCCGCCATCTCGATCGCCGAAGCGGCCGGAGCGTAGTAGGCCGAGCCGGTCTTGAGCAGGCCGACGATTTCAGCGCCGCCGTCACGGGTGCGCTGGACGATTTCTTCGAGGCGCTCCTTGGTGAGCCAGCCCATCTGCACGAGGTCGGTCAGCGGGATGCCGGCAACGGTCGAGTAGCGGGCGAGCGGCACCATGGTGTCGCCGTGGCCGCCGAGAACGAAGGCGGTGACGTCCTGGACCGAAACGTTGAATTCCTGGGAAAGGAACAGGCGGAAGCGCGCGCTGTCGAGAACGCCGGCCATGCCGACGACCTTGTTCTTCGGCAGGCCCGAGAACTTCTGCAGCGCCCAGACCATGGCGTCGAGCGGGTTAGTGATGCAGATGACGAAGGCGTTCGGAGCGTACTTTTTGATGCCGGCGCCGACCTGTTCCATGACCTTGAGGTTGATGCCGAGCAGATCGTCGCGGCTCATGCCGGGCTTGCGGGCAACGCCGGCGGTGACGATGCAGACATCGGCGCCTTCGATGGCGGCGTAGTCGCTGGCACCCGTCAGGTTCGCGTCGAAACCTTCGACCGGGGAGGACTGGCCGATGTCGAGACCCTTGCCCTGGGGGATGCCGTCGGCAATGTCGAAGAGGACGATGTCGCCCAGTTCCTTCAGGCCGGCGAGATGCGCCAGCGTGCCACCAATCATCCCTGAACCGATAAGTGCGATCTTGTTGCGAGCCATGAAAGTGCTTCCTTTGTGATCCCAATATGATCAAGGCCTGAAACGCGGCAAACGCCAAACCTTCGCCGAAAGCCATTAAACGGCAAATGGTAAAATATCAAACGATACTTTTGGATGAAGCAATTTCAATCGGTTAGATCATAAAAGTCTTACGTAAACGTAAGACTTTCCGTCACAACCGCGTCACGAAACGGTCCGATTGGCGGGGTGTTCGGCGGCATATTCCTCGCTTTGCATCTCGATCAGACGCGAAACCGTGCGGTCGAACTCGAAGCCTTCCGTACCCTTCTTCTGGGTCAGGAGATCCTGTGGCTCGGCCGCGGCCGACGCGAACAATCGGGCGCCATTGTCGTAGAGCGTGTCGACCAGAAGGATGAAGCGCTTGGTCTCGTTGCGCATATGGGGTCCCAGATGCGGCACGTGGTCGACGAAGATCGTCGAGTAACGCTCGAGGATTGCCAGATAATCGGCAGCACCCAGTGGCTGCTGGCAGAGATCGGCGAACGCAAAGCGGGCGCTCTGCCCGGCGGCAGCCGGCACATGGATCTTGCGGCCCTTGCGCGGCACTTCGGCCGGAGCAACAGCCTCGTTGCGGGTTTCCCGCATCCAGGCGCGCGCCATCGCCGCATCCGCCTCCGGGCCGAGCGGCGAAAGCCACACCGGACTTCCGTCCGTCTTCGTGAGGCGATAGTCGGTATCCGTGTCCAAGGAAATGACCTCGGCATTCGCCTTGAGCAGATCGATGAAGGGCAGGAACAGGCCGCGATTGAGGCCGTCACGATAGAGATCGTCAGGCGCCACGTTCGACGTCGCGATCAGCACGCAGCCCTTTGCGAAAAGCTCGCCGAAGAGCCGCCCAAGGATCATCGCGTCGGCAATATCGGTCACCGAAAACTCATCGAAGCAGAGCAGCCGGGCCTCGCCGAAAAGCTCCGAGGCGACGGGCGGGATCGGATCGGCCTGTTTCGTCTCGCCGTTCTTCAGCTTCTGGCGGTGCTTGTAGATGCGCTCGTGCACATCGGCCATGAACTCGTGGAAATGCGCCCGACGCTTGCGCTGGATCGGCACGGTATCGAAGAACAGGTCCATCAGCATGGTCTTGCCACGCCCGACGCCGCCATGGATGTAGAGACCCTTTACCGGCGGATGGTCCTTCTTGCGCGAGGCGAACAGCCAGCCGAGCGCATTGGTCTTGCGCGACGGGCGGCTGGCGAGCAGCTCTGCGGAAAGATGATCGAAACGCCGCGCAATCGTAAACTGTGCGGGGTCGCGCTTACGCTCGCCACTCGTAACGAGCGCTTCGAGCTTGCGGTAGATACTGTCGTCAGGATTGAGCACGTCTCACCCGAGAGGAGCCGGAAAACAAAAGCCCGGCGCGAGACCGGGCTGGAAAAGCGTCAGCGGCTGAGGCTGACCGGCTGGCCGCCATTGGTCGAGCCGTCGAACCGGGCGTCGGCCGTCTTGTAGAGACGGGCGATGGCGTTGCCGCTGCGGTCCTTCAGAACCACCTGCTTGCCGGCCACTTCCCAGGAGCCCATGGTCGTCAGCTCACCGGCGCAGCCACGGGTGCCGCCGCGCGAGCCGGAGCCGAGATTGGTGAGTGTCAGGAACATGTCACAGGAGGAGCCGGCGCTCGAGACGCGCCAGTTGCCAACCATCGATTCCTTGGTGACGTCGAGCCCGCCTCCTGCAGCCGCGGCGACCTGCGTGCCGGGCTGCTGAACACCGCCGCCGGCGATCGCCGTGCCGCTCGCCGGTGCAGCCGGGAATTGCGAGGTGTTGCCGCTCGGCGCCGGAAGCTGATTGGACGAAACCGAGGGAACCGGTGCGGCCTGGATGGGAGCGGGTGAAACATCCTGGGAACCGAAACCGCCCATCGATGTTCTTTGGCATCCGGTCAGCGCAAGCACAACTGCCAGCCCCGCCGCCGCATGAATAACCCGCATATCCCTACTCCTGTTCGTGTCCGCGAACCATGATGCAACGCGACAATATAGGCCGAAATACAGCAAATCCACCTGACAAATCAAGCGACGACGATTCCTTGCGACCTGTTGCAGGATTGAAACGTCCTGACAGCCCGGCTGCAAGACGCATGCTCGGCGCGGTTATCGCCACATTGCCAATCACCGATCCCCTGTCGCCGCGGCACAATCACGAATTGTCGATCGCCGTTTCACCGATGACATCAAAAAGAAAACGGCGAGCCAAGGCTCGCCGTCTCCTGAACTTCGTTTCCAATCCGGCCGGTCAGACGCGGCGCTCGACCAGCATCTTCTTGATTTCGCCGATCGCCTTCGCCGGGTTCAGGCCCTTCGGACAGGCCTGGGCGCAGTTCATGATCGTGTGGCAGCGGTAGAGGCGGAAGGGGTCCTCGAGATTGTCGAGACGCTCGCCGGTCGCTTCGTCGCGGCTGTCGATCAGCCAGCGATAGGCCTGCAGCAGCACGGCCGGACCGAGGTAGCGGTCGCCGTTCCACCAATAGCTCGGACAGGAGGTCGAGCAGCAGGCGCACAGAATGCACTCGTAGAGGCCGTCGAGTTTCAGGCGGTCCTCGTGGCTCTGCTTCCATTCCTTGGCCGGCGTCGGCGACACCGTCTTCAGCCAGGGCTCGATCGAGCGGTGCTGGGCGTAGAAGTTGGTGAGGTCCGGCACAAGGTCCTTGACGACAGGCATGTGCGGCAGCGGATAAACCTTCACCGTGCCCTTCACCTCGTCCATGCCCTTGGTGCAGGCGAGCGTGTTGGTGCCGTCGATGTTCATGGCGCAGGAGCCGCAGATGCCTTCGCGGCAGGAGCGGCGCAGCGTCAGCGTCGGGTCGATCTTGTTCTTGATGTAGAGCAGACCGTCGAGCACCATCGGGCCGCAATCGTCGACATCAATGTAGAAGGTGTCGATGCGCGGATTGGCGCCGTCATCCGGGTTCCAGCGGTAGATGCGGTATTCGCGAACGTTGGTCGCGCCCTGCGGCTTCGGCCAGACCTTGCCTTCCGTCATCTGCGAGTTCTTGGGGAGAGCGAGTTCAACCATGTGGCTTATTCCTCAAGATCAGTAGACGCGCGCCTTCGGCTCGATCTTCTTGGGATCGATGCCGTCGGCAATCAGGTCGGTATGAACGGGGCGGTAGTCGAGCTTGACGTCGCCGGCTTCGTTGACCCAGGCAAGCGTGTGCTTGCGCCAGTTGACGTCGTCGCGGCCGCCGAGAGCGCCTTCGGTGAAGTCCTCGCGGGCGTGCGACCCACGGCTCTCCTTGCGCGCTTCGGCGCCGTAGATCGTCGTGATGGCGTTGGCCATGAGGTTTTCGAGTTCCAGCGTCTCGACGAGGTCGGAGTTCCAGATCATCGAGCGGTCGGTGACCTTGATATCAGGCAGCTCCTTCCAGATCGCCGAGATGCGCTTGCAGCCCGATTCCAGCGATTCCTGGGTGCGGAACACGGCCGCGTCTTCCTGCATGGCGCGCTGCATCTTTTCGCGCAGCACCGCCGTCGGCGTGCTGCCATTGGCGTTACGCAGGCGGTCGAAGCGGTCCATGATCCGGTCGCAGGCGGCCTTGTTGAGCTCCGGCACCGCCTCGTTGCGGTCGATCACCTGGCCGGCGCGGATGGCAGCGGCGCGGCCGAAGACCACGAGGTCGATCAGCGAGTTGGAACCGAGACGGTTGGCACCGTGCACCGAGGCGCAGCCGGCTTCGCCGACGGCCATCAGGCCGGGCGCGATGCGCTCCGGGTTTTGGGCATCGGCGTTCAGGACTTCGCCCCAGTAGTTGGTCGGCACGCCGCCCATGTTGTAGTGCACCGTCGGCAGAACCGGGATCGGCTCGCGCGTCACATCGACGCCGGCAAAGATCTTCGCCGATTCCGAGATGCCCGGCAGGCGCTCGTGCAGGACCGCCGGATCCAGGTGGTCGAGGTGCAGGAAGATGTGGTCCTTGTTCTTGCCGACGCCGCGGCCTTCGCGGATTTCCATCGTCATGCAGCGCGATACGACGTCACGCGAGGCAAGGTCCTTGGCCGAGGGCGCGTAGCGCTCCATGAAGCGCTCGCCTTCGGAGTTGACGAGGTAACCGCCTTCGCCGCGTGCGCCTTCGGTGATCAGGCAGCCCGCGCCGTAGATGCCGGTCGGGTGGAACTGGACGAATTCCATGTCCTGCAGCGGCAGGCCGGCGCGCGCGATCATACCACCGCCGTCACCAGTGCAGGTGTGCGCAGAGGTCGCCGAGAAATAGGCGCGGCCGTAGCCGCCGGTCGCCAGCACCACCATCTTGGCGGAAAAGCGATGGATCGTACCGTCGTCGAGGTTCCAGGCGACGACGCCGGTGCAGCGGCCGTCATCCGACATGATCAGGTCGAGCGCGAAATACTCGATGAAGAACTCGGCATTGTTCTTGAGCGACTGGCCATAGAGCGTGTGCAGGATCGCGTGGCCGGTACGGTCGGCAGCAGCACAGGTGCGCTGAACCGGCGGGCCTTCGCCGTAGTTCTGCATGTGGCCGCCGAAGGGCCGCTGGTAGATCTTGCCTTCGGCATTGCGCGAGAAAGGCACGCCGTAGTGCTCGAGCTCATAGACCGCCTTCGGCGCTTCCATGGCGAGATACTGCATGGCGTCGACGTCGCCGAGCCAATCGGAACCCTTGACGGTGTCGTAGAGGTGCCACTGCCAGCTGTCCGGCGTCATGTTCTGCAGCGAGGCAGCGATGCCGCCCTGGGCGGCAACCGTGTGCGAGCGGGTCGGGAAGACCTTGGTGATGCAGGCGGTCTTCAGACCCTGCTCTGCCATGCCGAGGGTGGCACGCAGACCGGCGCCGCCGGCGCCGACGACGACGACGTCGAAGGCGTGATCGACATATTCATAGGCCTTGCCGTTTGCAGCGGGTGAACTGTTCGATGCCATGGCGAAATTACCCTGCAAAAGCGATCTTCAGGATGGCGAAGAGACAGAGCCCACCAACCGCGATCGTGAAAAATGTATTGAGCATGAGAAGGACGATCTTCATGCCTTCGCCATGCACGTAGTCTTCGACGATCACCTGCATGCCGAGCCGCATGTGGATGAGGCCCGAGAGCACGACAAGAGCCATGACGACGGCGATGAAGGGGTTCGCAAGCGCGGCGACGACGTCCGCGTGGGGCGCACCGGCGTAGCGAACGAGGAAGAGGACGAAGAAGATCAACAGCGGAACGTTGGCGACCGCCGTCAGGCGCTGGCGCCAGAAGTGATCGGTGCCTTCCTTGGCCGAACCGAGGCCGCGGACTTTGCCGAGAGGTGTGCGCATATCCATGGGTGTCTTTCCTCTTAGCGGACGAGATAGCCGACAACCCAGATCAGCAGCGTCAGAGCCACCGAACCGATGATCGTCGCCTTGGCCATCTTGGTGGCGAAGTGCTTCTCGTAACCGTACCCGAGATCCCAGGCAAAGTGGCGCAAGCCCCCGAGCATATGGTGCACCAGCGCCCAAGTGTAACCAAAGAGCACCAGCTTGCCGATCAGCGTGCCGAACAGCCAGCTGACCCAGTCGTAGTAGGCCGCACCCGACGCGGTAGCGATCAGCCACCAGGCAACGAGGATGGTGCCGAAGTAGAGCGCGCCGCCGGTGATGCGGTGCACAATGGACATGACCATCGTCGGGATCGGCTTATAGATTTGAAGATGCGGCGAGAGTGGCCGGCTTCTTGTGACATTCGTCATCGGAACCTCACGGAATGCCCGGATTTTCGCCCAAAAAACTGGACGAATTTAGTCCGGTATCG
Source organism: Ensifer sp. 22460 (assembly GCF_052044935.1). NCBI lineage: Bacteria > Pseudomonadati > Pseudomonadota > Alphaproteobacteria > Hyphomicrobiales > Rhizobiaceae > Ensifer > Ensifer sp. 22460. The sequence continues at coordinate 125,054 of NZ_JBQENZ010000009.1, read as the reverse complement.
CACCTGATTGTGCGCAATTCAGTCATTCGGACCTTTAATCACCATAATGCTTAACGACAAGTGTGTTTGCGGTGCAAAATCAATTTAATCGATTAGACGAATTGCGCCATTTTCCAGCCTGCCGGAGACATGCGCATCCGTTAACGATAGCCGCAAAAAGCCAAGCAATTCCGTGACTTTCCCGCGAAAGTGGGCGAGAGTGATCTTAACCAATTGTTAAGCGTCATCCGGAGGGCGAACAGAATGACTCTGTTCAAGGCAATCCATGCGACCAAAGTGCTAGCGCTCGCCGGCCTGGTCATCGCCACCACCTGCATCCCCTTGGAGGCCCGCGACTGGGGCGGAGCACGCGGCGTTCAGACGCGAACCAACCATGTCCGAATGTATCAAGGTCGCCCCGGTCCGCGCTACGAGTTCGGCGGCATGGGCTACCGGAACGGCTGGAACCGCAATCGCATGCACCGTCGCGACTGGATGGCCAACAATGGTCTGCCGGACGTGAACACCCGCACCCGGCACGTTCGCCTTCCCCGATATCGCCCCTATCCCGGCCCCTACACCGGGCGCTGGGAGCATCGCGGCGGATGGGTTCGTGACAGGGCAGGCAACGACATCTGGACGTCCGGAGGCCGCCGCCACGATGGTCGCCCACGCATCGCCAATGGACTGCCGGAAGTCGAGACACGCACGCGGCATGTTCGCCTCCCGCAGTATCGCCCATATCCCGGCCGCTATGCCGAGCACTGGGGAAGCGGCGGCGGATGGGTTCGCGACAGGGCCGGCCGCGAGATCTGGACGTCCGGTGGCCAGGGCCGCGACTATCGCCAGGGCTACTATGGCGGCGATGAATATCCAGACACCATCCCGGGCATCGGCACCTATGTCGGCGGCATTTCCGCCTATGTGGATCTCGGCAACGGCATCTATTTCAACCAGGAAGGCGACTATGGTTATGCCGACGACGGGCAGTCCGAATCGCCGCCGCAGACCAGACGCGGCAAGATCATCAATGTCACGCCGCAGACGATGAACGGCTCCTGCGCCTATGAACACGGCGTCTGTGTGATCCGGCGTTAGTCACGGCGCTGCCAGTCGGATCAGCGCCGTCACACACCCATGGCGCCGATGATCGCGCCCATTGCCAGAAGCACGAGCAGCCAGTGTCCGCCGTCGATCAGCGACAGGTCCCAACCGAAGCCCTGGTAGCGATGGTTGACGATGAGGGTCGTCGCGACGAAGCCGAGCCAAAGGAAGAAGGCCGAGACGACGCCGTTGACGAGCGTGACCTCGCCCGGCCCGAGGTGGCCGACGACGCCGGCGACCATGGTCGCCATCACCAGTTCCGAGACGAAGGAAATGGCAAAGAGAACCGGCGACATTTGCGCAGCCGCGGGATCGATGCGCGCCGCCTTAATCCAGGGTTTGCCGAGAACGCCGTAGTAGATCGCGCCGATGACGAAGGCCGCAATGGCGGCGATCAGCACCGCCAGATAGTTCATGCCCGCAAATACCATGTTCGTTCCCCCGTTTTTGCGGGGATTGGAATCGAAGGCCTTTGAGCTGTCAACTGTCCGTGTTCGCAGTGCCCCCGAAGCGCCAGACCGTCGTGCACTTGACCTCGCTGTCCTCCAGCGCGCGGGTTACGGGAACCTCGTAGGTGGCAAGGGCCGTCATCATCTCGCGCGGGCAATAGGAACGGCCGGGGTCGCCGACGATCACTGTCGCCCCTTTCGCCGTCAGATCCGAAAACCACGGTTTCAGCCGGTCGGCAAAAGCCTTGTCGTAGAAGACGTCGCCGGCGAGGTAGACATCGGCCCCAAGTTCGCGACCGGTCACGTCCTCGTCCGTATAGGAAAGGGCGACGCCGTTGAGTTCGGCATTGAGCCGGACCGCCGTTTTCGCCCAGGGATCGATATCGGCGGCAAGAACCGATGCCGCCCCCGCCTTCATCGCGGCGATTGCTACCAAGCCCGAACCGGAGGCGAAGTCGACGACCTGCCTGCCGCGCACCGTCTCGGGATGATCAAGGATGTAGCGGGCAAGCCCCTGCCCGCCGGCCCAGGCAAAGGCCCAGAACGGCGGCGGCAGGCCGATTTCCTGCAATTCCTCCTCGGTCTTCAGCCAGAGCTCATGCGCCTCGGTTGCCAGATGCAGGCGCACCTCCGGCACGTGAGGCGGCGAAAGCACGCCGGTATTGGCGAGGATGAAACTTTCCGGATCGGTCTTCACGAAAACTCTCCGAGCCTATCCGAAAGGCGAAAGCGGTTTCAGGATAGGCGGAAAAACAAGATTACCGCGGAGGATTGTCGAGCCCGCCCATGCGGCAGACCTCGATCCATTCGTCCTCGGTCACCGGCTGCACCGACAGGCGCATGGAAGTGACGAGCGACATCTTGGCGAGCTTCGGATTGTCCTTGATCTCTTTCAATGTCACCGGACGCGGCATGTCGGTGACAGCGCGGATATCGACGCAATCCCAGCGGGCGTCACCCTCGGCAGTCGAATCCGGATGCGAAAGCGCGCAGACCTCGGTAATGCCGACGATCTCCAGACCCTCGTTCGAGTGGTAGAAGAAGCCTTTGTCGCCGATCTGCATCGCCCGCATGTTGTTGCGCGCCAGATAGTTGCGCACGCCGGTCCATTCGGTGCCCTTGGCGCCTGCATCCTTCTGCATCTGCCAGGACCACTTGACCGGTTCGGATTTGTAGAGCCAATGCGCCATCGCGTCTCAGGCCTCCGGATTGTTGAAGACCCAGTTGAAGGCCTTGATCTCGACATCGGAGAAGAGGCCCGCCTTGGCATAGGGATCCGCTTCGGCAATGGCGCGGGCTTCTGCGATGGTCTCGGCCTTGACGATCACCAGGCTGCCGGTCGGCTTGCCGTCGTCACCCAGGAACGGGCCCGCGATCTTTAGAATGCCCTTGGCGTTGAGATCGTTGAGATAGGCGACATGATCGGGGCGGGTATCGAGCCGAAGCTGCAGCGCGCCGGGTTTGTCGGTGCAATGAAGTGCGAAGAGCATGCTTCCTCCTGAAGTTGTCGTTTGGCGCGGGATGCGAGCGGAAAACCGCTTTACACTTTTGCGCACCCCGCTACCGGATTATTCCTGGGTGATCGGGCGTGTCATCAATTGTTCGAGTGCGGTGCGGACATCGAGCTTGCCGTCGATAATCGCCGCCACCGCTTCGGTGATCGGCATCTCGACGCCGAGATCATGGGCGACGCGCGCGGCGACCGACGCGGCAAAGGCGCCTTCGACCAGCTCGCCCTTGCCCCCATCGGCGCGGCCGTTTCGGCCGAGCGCGATGCCGAAGCGCAGATTGCGCGACTGGTGGCTGGTGGCCGTCAACACGAGATCGCCGAGACCCGAGAGGCCGCGCACCGTGTCGGCCTCACCACCCTCGGCGGCAATGAAGCGCGACATCTCGGCAAGGCCGCGCGAGATCAGCGCTGCGCGGGCGGAATCGCCGAGACCCGCGCCCTCGACGATGCCGCAGGCAATCGCCAGCACGTTCTTGAGCGCGCCGCCGAGCTGCACCCCGATGCGATCCTGCGACGGGTAGAGCCGGAAGGTCGGGCCTGAAAGCACCTCTGCCAGCATCGTCGCCGTTTGGGCATCGGCCGCAGCGATTACCATCGCAGTCGGCAGGCCCTTGGCGATATCGGCGGCAAAACCGGGACCCGAGAGCACGCCGATCGAACGGCCGGGCAATTCCTCCGCCAGAACGTCGGTCAGCAACCGGCCGGTCGCTTGCTCCATACCCTTGGCACAGGTGACGATCGTGGCGGCGGCATTGATCTGCGGGCCATATTGCCGCGCCGCATCACGGTGCGCCTGGGACGGCATGGCGAACAGCACGACTTCGGCTTCGGCGAGAACGGAGACATCCGCCGTATGTTTCAGCGCCGGCGGCAGATCGATGCCCGGCAGAGCATCCTCGTTGCGGCCGGTATTGCGGCAAGCTTCAGCAATCTCCTGACGGCGGGCGAGCAGCGTCACGTCGCTGCCCTCGGCGGACGCCGCAACTGCGGCGAGCGCGGTGCCGAAGGCACCCGCACCAACCACCACGATCTTCGGCCCGGTCTTGGATTTGTCGTTCATTCTCTATCCGTCACATTCTGGCATCATGGCCCTGGCTGAGCCCCTCATGCCTTGGCGCCGCGTTTGCCGGAGCCGAGCAGTGCCTGCGCTTGGGCGTCGAGCGGCCAGCGCGAGCGCGGCGCAACGTCGAGGCCATCGGCCACCATGCCCGCCGCCAGGCGCTCCGCACCGGCCCAGGCGATCATCGCGGCATTGTCAGTGCAGAGCGAAAGCGGCGGCGCGATAAAGTCGAAACCGGATTGAGCGCACAGGGTCTGCAGCGTCGAACGCAGCACCTGGTTGGCGGCAACGCCGCCGGCGACCACCAGGGCCGGGCGCACCACGCCGGCATGCTCCGCCTTGAAGCGCTTCAGCCCGCGCCCGACGCGATCCTTGAGCGTGCGCGAGATCGCACGCTGGAAGGAAGCGCAGATATCGGCGATGTCCTGCTCCGTCACCGGCTCCAGCGATTGCGCCGCCTGGCGCACCGCCGTTTTCAGCCCCGAAAATGAGAAATCGAGGCGAGCGTCACCGACGAGCGGCCGCGGAAAATCGAAACGCTGAGGATTGCCGGCGAGCGCCGCACGCTCGACCGCCGGACCACCCGGATAGGGAAGACCGAGCAGCTTTGCCGTCTTGTCGAAGGCCTCGCCAAGCGCGTCGTCGATCGTCGTGCCCCAGCGTTCGTATTCGCCGACGCCCTTGACGAGGATAAGCTGCGTATGGCCGCCGGAAACGAGCAGCATCAGATAGGGAAAGGAAAGTCCGTCCGTCAGCCGCGCCGTCAGCGCGTGGCCTTCGAGATGGTTGACGGCGTAGAGCGGCTTGCCGGTCGCGCGCGCGATCGCCTTGCCAGTCATCAGCCCGACGATCAGGCCGCCGATCAGACCGGGACCACTTGTCGCAGCGATCGCATCGATGTCGGCAAGCGTGACGCCGGCGCGCAGCAGCGCCTCCTCGATCAGCGTGTCGAGCGCTTCCACATGGGCGCGCGCGGCGATCTCCGGAACCACGCCGCCATAGGCGCTATGCTCTTCCAGCTGGCTCAGAACGACGTCGCCGAGAATGTGGCCCTTGCCGTCGGAATCGCGCAAAATAACGGAAGCGGCGGTTTCGTCGCAGCTTGTTTCTATGCCGAGGATGCGCAGGGGCGGAGACATCAGAGTATACTCAAAGATTGCGGTCGCACCGAAAGGTGGGTACACGGAACTCCGGTAACAATGGATAGCCTTTGATGCAAACAAAACCTTTCCGGATCGGCACGCGCGGCAGCCCGCTGGCGCTTGCACAAGCCCATGAAACGCGCGACCGGCTCGCAGCGGCGCATGGTCTGGCGCCGGAAATGTTCGAGGTCGTCATTCTCTCGACCAAGGGCGACCGGATCACCGACCGCTCGCTCGCCGAGATCGGCGGCAAGGGTCTGTTCACCGAAGAGATCGAGCAGCAATTGCTGTCGGGCGAACTCGATTTCGCCGTGCATTCGTCCAAGGACATGCCGACGAAGCTGCCGGACGGGCTCTGTCTTTCCGCCTTCCTGCCGCGCGAGGACATTCGCGACGCCTTCATCGGCCGCACGGCACCGAAACTGATGGAACTGCCTGAAGGCGCCACTGTCGGTTCCTCGTCGCTGCGCCGCCAGGCGCTGATCCGCCGGCTGCGGCCGGATCTCCACGTCATCACCTATCGCGGCCAGGTGGAAACGCGGCTGAGAAAACTCGCCGAGGGCCAGGTCGATGCAACGCTGCTCGCCTATGCCGGGCTGAAGCGGCTCGGCATGACCGACGTTCCAACCGAACTGCTGGACCCGGCCGATTTCCCGCCGGCCCCGGCGCAAGGCGCGATCTGCATCGAAAGCCGGGTCGGCGACAGCCGCATCAACGACCTGCTCGCCGCCGTCGACGATCCGCGCACCCATGAGGCGGTTACCTGCGAGCGCGGTTTCCTTGCGACGCTCGACGGTTCCTGCCGCACGCCGATCGCCGGCCTCGCCACCTCGGATGGCACCCATCTCAGTTTTTCCGGCATGATCCTCACGCCCGATGGCCAGACCCATCATCGCGTCACGATCGAAGGCAAGGCCACCGACGCCGAAGCGCTCGGCAAAAAGGCGGGCGAGGAAATCCGCGCCAAGGCCGGCCCGGGCTTCTTTGCAAGCTGGACCTGAGCCGATGCGCGTGCTCGTCACCCGGCCGCTTCCCGCCGCCGAGGCGACGGCGCGTCGGCTGGAGGCTGCCGGCCACCAGCCGATCCTCCTGCCGTTGATGCAGGCCATGCATCTCGCCGCCGTTGCCGAAGCAGCGCTAGACATACCGTTTGCAGCCATTGTCCTGACCAGCGCCGAAGCGGTTCGGGTCCTCGCGACACTGGGCGGCAAATTGGAAAAGCATCTGAAAAACCCGTGCTTCTGCGTCGGCGAGGCGACTGCGCAGGCAGCACGAGAACTTGGCTTCACCGATCTCCGCATCGGCGATGGCACCGGCAAAGCGCTGGCCGGGCTGATTGTTTCGGCCGTCGGCACTTTGCCGAAACAGCCCCTCCTCTACCTGACCGGCTCTCCGCGCTCCGACGGCCTCGAAAGCACGCTCCGGCAACATGGCGTCGAGTATAGGACGGTCGAATGCTATCGCATGGAACCGACCGTGCAGCCGCCCGGTGCGCTGAAAGATCTCGCGCGAACCGATCGGCCCGACGCCGTTCTGCTCTATTCCCGGGAGACGGCTCGACGCCTGGCGGCATTGCTGCTGGAGGCCAGTTTGGACGCTGCGTCCTTCAGCCCGCGCTATCTCTGCCTGAGCGCTGCCGTCGCCGAGGCGCTGCCAAGCAACGTCATGGCGCAGATCGCCGCTAAGCCCGACGAAGAAAACCTTTTTAGTTTGATCTAAAATGGGATGAAGAAAAATGTTGGCGGTTTTCCGCCCGCATTCCACGTCACTCCAGGGCCGATTCAGTCAAAATCGAAACGGAGGGGCTTTCCCTCACCGTTCGGGCTGACTAGGTTTGAGAGAAGAGCCGACAGGAACCAACGGTAAGAGGTCACCATGGTATCGGAAAACCCGCCGCGCCGCTCGAAGTCCGAGAAGGAACCGCTGACGATCGACCTCGAAGCGGAAAAAACCGTTGCGGAACCGACTGAGGCCGAAACAACCCGCGAGACGGTGACGGACGTGGCAAGCGAAAGCCCGGCAAGCGACGCCAAGGCGGATGAGACGGCAACAGACAGCAGCGACGACAGCGCCGCTGGATCGCGCCTGGAAGAAGAGATCGAGGAGCAGCGTGCCGACGCGGCCGCAGCCGTCTTCGCCGAAGAACCGCCGCACGCGGCACAGGAGACGGAACCGGCCCCTCGACAGAAACCGGTGTCGAACTCCGGCGCGCTCGCCGCCGGTATCCTCGGTGGCCTTGTGACGCTGCTAGGCTTTGGCGGCCTGCAATATGCCGGCATCGTCCCCGGACTTGGCCCTGAGCGTGGCGTCGAGCAGAACATCTCCAGCGAACTGCAGGCACTGCGCGATCAGGTCGCAGCACTGCCCACGACCGCCGCAGTCGTCGACAACACGGCGCTCGAAGGCCGCATCGCCGCCCTCGAACAATCAGCCGCCCAACCGGGCACGAACGGCGCGCCGAGTGCCGAGGTCGAAACGCTGAAGGCGGAGATCGACAACCTTACCAAGGAACTAGCAGGGCTGAAGACGACACTCGCCGACGCCCAACAGACGGCGACAACGGAGAAGGCGGAACTGACGAGCCGCATCGAATCCGCCGAGCAGAAGCTCAACGAGCCGGTCAACGACATCCAGATGGCCAAGGCGGTCGCGGTCACCGCGCTGAAGTCGGCAATCGATCGCGGCGGCCCCTTCCTCGCCGAACTCGACGCGCTGCGCAGCATCGCACCGGACGAACAGGCCGTCGCCGCTCTGGCCCAGGACGCTCAGGCCGGCGTGCCGACCCGCTCCGATCTGCGGCGCGAGTTCCCGAAGACGGCCGACGCCATGCTCGACGCCCTCAATCAACCCGATCCGAACGAGGGCATCTTCGACCGGCTGGTGTCCAGCGCCATGTCCGGCATTCGCGTACGCCCTGTCGGCAGCGTCGAGGGTGAAACGCCCGAAGCCGTCATTGCCCGCATCGAGGACAAGCTGAACAATGGCGATCTCAAGGGCGCTGCCCTGGAGTGGGATGGCCTGCCGGATGCCGCCAAACCGGCGGGCGAGGCCTTCAAGGCCAAGCTCGACCAGCGTCTGCGTGTCGAAGCCGCGATCGATGCCGCCGTCGCCGCGACGATGGCAAAGCCGGGCACAGAGGGCTAGAGCGGGATGAGGAAAAGTGTATGCGGTTTTCCGCCCGCATCCCGCTCTAACTTATGGAAAACGATCACGTTTATGACTTTGGGTCGGCGACCCAAAATCATCGTGATCTGAGGGAACCAGATATGATCCGCATTCTGATTTTCATCCTGATCGTGCTTGGTCTCGGCCTCGGCTTCGCGTGGCTCGCGGACCGACCGGGTGAACTTTCGCTCGTCTGGCAAGGTCAGCTCATCGAGATGAGCCTGATGCGCGCCGCATCGCTCCTGATCTCGCTGATCGCAGCCGTGCTGATCGCCGTCTGGCTGGTACGCACCATCTGGCTCTCGCCTCACACCGTCACCCGTTATTTCCGCGCCCGCAAGCGCGACCGTGGCTACCAGGCGCTTTCGACCGGCCTGATCGCTGCCGGCGCGGGCGATGCCAATCTTGCCCGCAAGATGACCGCCCGCACCCGCGGATTGATCAGCGCCGACCAGGAGCCGCTGATCCACCTGCTCGAAGCGCAAACCGCCCTCATCGAAGGCAAGTACGATGACGCGCGCCGCAAGTTCGAGCTGATGGCCGACGATCCGGAGACCCGCGAACTCGGGCTTCGCGGCCTCTACCTCGAAGCCAAGCGCCTCGGTGCCCACGAGGCGGCCCGGCAATATGCCGAACGCGCCGCCGAGAAAGCACCGCATCTGCCCTGGGCGGCTCTCGCGACGCTCGACAGCCAGAGCCAGGCCGGACAGTGGGACGATGCTCTGCGTCTTCTCGACAAGAGCCGCGCCGCCCATGTGGTCGAACGCAAGGAGGCCGACCGTAAGAGGGCGGTGCTCTTGACCGCCCGGGCGATCACAAAGCTCGACGGCGACTTGAAGGGTGCCCGCGACGATGCGCTTGCCGCACTGAAGCTCGACGAACATCTGGTGCCGGCGGCGCTGACGGCCGCCAAGGCGCTGTTTCGCGAGGACAACCTGCGCAAGGGGACCTCGATCCTGGAGAAAAACTGGAAGCACGAGCCTCACCCGGACGTGGCGCGGCTTTACGTGCGTGCCCGCGGCGGCGACACCGCCGTCGACCGGTTGAAGCGGGCGCGCAAACTTGAAGCCCTCAGGCCCAACAATGCCGTGGCGATGGCAGCTGTCGCCGAGGCCGCGCTCGAAGCGCGCGAACTGCTTCTGGCCCGCACCAAGGCGGAAGCCGCCGCCAGGCTCGATCCGACCGAGAGCGTCTTCCTGTTGCTCGCCGACATAGAAGAAGCCGACACCGGCGACGAGGGCCGCATCCGCCACTGGATGGCGCAGGCCCTGCGCAGCCCACGGGATCCGGCCTGGACTGCCGACGGCGTGACGTCGCCGACCTGGCTGCCGGTCTCGCCCGTCAGCGGACGACTCGATGCGTTCGAATGGAAAGCGCCGCCGCATACGCTTTCGGCGACCGTCGACCACGACCAATCGAATGCCGACGAAGCGATCCGCAGTCTGCCGCCGGTGGCCGCGGAGCCGCGTGCGCATGAACCGGCCCCCGTAGCCCGCCGCAGCGAAGCGCCCGTCATCCTCGAGGCCGAACGGGAACCGCAACCGATCAAGGTCACGGAGCGCAAACCGTCCGAGCCGATCGCCGACAAGACTCCGGTCAAGAAGACGGAGAAGGAAGAGGTTACCAACGGCGAGCACATGCCTGATCCCTTCTTCGGCCGTCCGCCGGATGATCCCGGCGTGCGCGATCCAGCTACCGGCGAGAAGGCGCCGGAAAAGGCTAGTTTCCGACTGTTCTGAACTCTCAAGGGGCTGTGGCAGAATACATGTTTGAACGCTTACGGACGTTTCTCGACGGCCTGACCGGCCCGGCGACGCGGATAGAGCACGCAGATCCACGCGTGGCGGTCATCGCCCTCTGTTTCCAGGTCATGGAAGCCGACGGCCGCATCCTTGCGTCCGAACGGCGCAAGATGCGATCGGTCATCAAGCAACACTACAAGCTCGACGATGCCTCGCTTGCCGCGCTGATCGAAGCGGGCAAGACTGCCGAAAGCGAGGCGATCGATTACTACCAGTTCACCGCCGAGCTCAAGCGCCACCTCTCGGAGGAACAGCGCATCGAACTCGTCGGCATGCTCTGGGATATCGTCTATGCCGACGGCAAACGCAGCGAAATGGAAGACCACGTGATCTGGCGCATCGCCGATCTGCTCGCCGTCTCCGGGCGCGACCGGGTGTTGCAGCGGCAGGAGGCCGCAGCGAGAAGCGACACCGTCGAGGACGCCGAGCCGCAACAGGAAACCTGAAATGCCGATGCCGGACACAAGCGCGCGAAAACCAGTCTTGATCATCCTGCATCAGGAGCGGTCGAGTGCCGGCCGTGTCGGCCAGATTCTGGAGCAGAAGGGCTTTCGGCTCGACATCCGCCGGCCGGCCCTTGGCGATGACCTGCCGCCGACCCTGGAGCATCATAGCGGCACGATCATTTTTGGCGGTCCGATGAGCGCCAATGACGAGGAAGAGTTTGTCCGCCGCGAGATCGACTGGCTGTCCGTGCCGCTCAAGGAGAACAAGCCCTATCTCGGCATCTGCCTCGGCGCGCAGATGCTGGCGCGCAATCTCGGCGGCTCCGTGGCGCCGCATCACGAGGGCATGACCGAGATCGGCTGGTATCCGCTGATCGCAACCGATGCCGGCAAGGCGCTGATGGATTGGCCTGATATGGTTTACCATTTCCACCGCGAGGGTTTCGACCTGCCTGCCGGAGCCGAGCTGCTCGCAACCGGTAACACCTACCCCAACCAAGCCTTCCGCTATGGCGACAATGCCTGGGGCATTCAGTTCCACGGCGAGCTGACACGCGCGATGATGCACCGCTGGGTCGTGCACGGCGCGCACCGCTTCGAGATGCCCGGTGCCCAGGTGGGCAAGGCGCATCTCGATGGCCGCATGCAGCATGACGGTCCACTGCGCACCTGGATGGAAAACTTCCTAGAACTGATCTTCCTGCGCGATGAGCGGCCGGAAGCAATTCCAGGAAGACCGTAAGACCCCATAGGAGCCCCCCTGGGGCGTGCGCCCTTACTTGTGGTGGTCGGGCACGTCGAGCGTGTCGATCTTGCGCAGTTGCGGGAAGCCGAGCGCCCAGAGCCCGGACACGAGCAGCGTGCCCATGCCGCCGAAGACCACCGCAAAGACGGCGCCGAAGCCGGATGCCATCATGCCGGCACGGAACTCGCCAAGCTCGTTCGACGCGCCGATGAACACCATGTTGACGGCGTTGACCCGGCCGCGCAGCTCGTCCGGCGTCCAGAGCGTGATCAGGATTTCGCGCACATAAACCGAGATCATATCGGCAGCGCCCATGACGATGAGCGCGGCGATCGATATCCAGGGCGTCGCCGAAAGACCGAAGACAACGGTACCGAGCCCGAAGAGTGCGACACCGGTGAACATGTAGAAACCGGCACGGTGGCGGATCGGATGCGCCGCGAGCCAGACCGCCATACTGACGGCACCGATACCCGGAGCGGCGCGCAAGAGGCCGAGACCCCAGGGACCGAGATCGAGGATGTCGCGGGCAAAGACCGGCATCAGCGCCACCGCACCGCCGAGCAGGACCGCGAAGAGATCGAGCGATATCGCGCCCAGAACCACCTTTTCGGCCTTGATGTAGCGGAAACCGGCGGTGATCGTCTCCCAGCTCTGGGCGGAGGCTTGCGTGCGGGTCGCGGGCCTCGGGATGGCAAAGACCATGAGCGCGGATGCCAGGAAGAAGCAGACGCCGACGGCATAGGGAACGACGGCGCCGAGCGCATAGATCAAGCCGCCGGCAACGGGGCCGACGATCATCGCCGTCTGCCAGGACGTGGAATTCCAGGCGATCGCATTGGGTAGGTCTTCGGGCGGCACAAGGTTGGGCGCCAGTGACTGGGACGCGGGCGCCAGGAAGGCGCGTTCGATGCCGAAGACGACTAGGATTGCATAGACCGGCCAGGGCGAAAACAATCCGGATACCGTCAGCAGCAGCAATGCCGTCGCGCAGAGCGTGCTGATGACCATGCAGATCCCCATGATCATGCGCCGGTTGTAGCGGTCCGCAGCCGCGCCAGTGACGAGGATCAGCACCAGTGACGGCAGAAACTGGAAGAGGCCGATCAGGCCGAGATCGAACGGGTCACGCGTAAGGTCATAGATCTGCCAGCCGACGGCGACCGAAATGATCTGGATCGCGAAGTACGCCAGGAAGCGCGAGAAGAAATAGCGGCGATAGCCGACATGCCGAAAGGCGGCAAAACGATGCGAGGCATGAACGGCGGACATGCGGAAGGGGCTCCTGCTGAGGCTCGGTTATCGTGCGGTCCCATGTTAAACATGATCGCGCCCGATAAACCGGCGTACTTGCTCGTTTAGGTCTCAATGTCTACATGTCTGTCAATAACGATTTGGAGACCGGCATGCTTGCTGTCATCGGCACCTTGAACTTCATCATCAACATCGCGTGGTTTCTGGTTATCGCGTCGGCCATCTTTTCCTGGCTCTACGCGTTCAACGTCATCAACGTGAACAACCAGGCGATCAACATGATCGGCCGCTCGCTCTATCAGCTGACGGAGCCGCTCTATCGCCCGATCCGCCGCGTTCTGCCCGACATGGGCGGCGTGGATCTGTCGCCGCTGGTGGTGCTGGTGATCCTCTATTTCATCCAGCTCTTCCTGAACACGACGGTCGCGCAGGCGCTGCTTGGCTGACGATGGCCAACCCGGCCTTCACCGCGCATGGCGACCACGTTCGCCTGACGGTACGCTTGACGCCGAACGGCGGCCGCGATGCCATTGATGGCTTGGAAGCGGCTGCCGACGGGGAAGAACATTTGAAAGTGCGCGTCAGCGCGGTTCCGGAAAAAGGCAAGGCCAACCAGGCGCTGATTGCCTTTCTTTCGAAGAAGCTCGGGCTTGCCAAGAGCAAGCTTTCCCTCATCTCAGGCGAAACGCAGCGCAAAAAAATCCTCCGGATCGATGGCGACCCGGAGGATTTGATAGAGCGACTTGCAGAGCTGGTCGGTAAGTAAACTTACTTGGCGCCCTTGGCGCGCTCGACGGCTTCCTTGATCAGCTGCCTTGCGACGGAAGCATCCTTCCAACCAAAAATCTTCACCCACTTGCCGGGCTCCAGATCCTTGTAGTGCTCGAAGAAGTGCTCGATCTGCTTGAGCGTGATTTCCGGCAGGTCGGTGTATTCGTGCACCTTGTCGTAGCGCTGCGTCAGGTGAGCCGACGGAACCGCGATGATCTTTTCGTCCTGTCCGGAATTGTCTTCCATCATCATCACGCCGATCGGGCGGACGTTGATGACGCAGCCCGGAACGAGCGGGCGGGTGTTGCAGATTAGAACGTCGATCGGATCGCCGTCGTCCGAGAGCGTGTGCGGCACGAAGCCGTAATTGCCCGGATAAGTCATCGGCGTGTAGAGGAAGCGGTCGACGACCAGCGTGCCGGCTTCCTTGTCCATCTCGTACTTGATCGGATGGCCGCCGACGGGAACTTCAACGATGACGTTGACATCTTCTGGTGGATTCTTTCCGATGGAAATCGCGTCGATGCGCATGGATCTACTCCAGGGTCAGTTGAGTTTGCCCGTCGGATAAAGGGAAACATGCCGCGATGCAACATAACTTTCGTCCGAAATGCAGATTCAACCGGTCGTTTTGTCATCACCGAACGACCCCCATGATCGTCAAAATCTCGTTCGAGGGAGATCACGATGAACGGAAAGGTTGCATGCCTGTCGCTGGTCCTGTTGTCCGCCGCACCCGCGGTGGCCAATGAGAGCGTCTATGTCAACGTCAGCCGCGAAAAGTGCAAGACGATTAAAGAGGAGCCGGGCAGGTACTCCCTGATGACCTGCCCGGGCCATGGCGATTATCCGGCTCATTTCAAGGAGATGGATATCCGCCAGAGCTTCTCCTTCGGTCACCTCAACGAGCGCTACCGCAACGAGGCGTTCGAAACCTTCATCCCCTTCAACCACGCCGGCGCCACGGTGGAATGGCGCATCGCCAAAGGCGGCACCCCGGTCGCGACGATCCTGCGCTGGTTCATCGAGAACCCCGACCCGGCGACGGGAGCATCGGCACCGGCGCTTGAAGGGCAGGTTCTCGTCGTCTCCACGGTAGCCCAGAAGGACGACGGCAAGGGCTGCGTCGCCGGCTATGTCGATGCGCTCACCAATCCCGATCCCAACGCACTCGCGCGCAAGATCGCCGACGAGGTGGCGCCGACCTTCCGCTGTGGCGTCGACAAGGCGGTCTACCATGGCACGCAAGGCGACAAGGCAAGCGCACCACGCAACGAACTGCCGGAATAGCGGCTGATCTCAACCGGAAGCGGGAAAGCCTAGAGCGCCGTTCGTTCAAATGAACGCACAAAGGATGCTCTAGCACTTTGATTCTAGAGCATCTTTCCGCCTCCAGTGATTCCACTTGAGAGCGGGATGCTCTAGTTCCAGGCGAAGCCGACCTTCTTCAGATGCTTGTCGCCGAAATCTTCCATGCCTTCGGCGATGTCCGTGCCACCGGCGCCCTGGAAGAACTGGTAGGCGTGCTCACTATCCTCGAGGCACCAGACGACGAGGCCGCGGCAGCCGAGCGAACGCAGCAGGCTCTTGGCTTCGCCGAAGAGAATGCGCCCGAGACCGATGCCCTGATATTCCGGCCGGAGATAGATCTCGTAGATCTCGCCTTCCTGCGGCAGGGCCTTGGCGCGGCTGAGGCCGAGCGTGGCGTAGCCGGCAATGGTTCCGGCCACGTCGACGACGAGCAGCGTAGCAGGCCCGCGTGTCGCCTTGCGCCACCAGACCTCGTCGCGACGGTTGACCATCTGAACCAGGGGACGGTGGGGGATGAGACCGCCATAGGCTTGCAGCCACGAAACGCGGTGCACATCGGCAATTGCCGACGCTTCCTGCGGCTCTCCGGGCCGAATCTCTATCGAAACAGTCTTCATGACTCGCGACTCTAAACGCACACAAGGCGAACAGGAATCCCGCCCGGTTGCCGGCCAGCGTTAACCCACAGGCAACTTTAACGGCACCCTATGGAAGGTTAACGCCTTTTTAACTTTATCCGCAAGTCGCCCATCCGTGGCACACACAGCAAAAAACCCCGGATCGCTCCGGGGTTTTTTCAGGCTCGGTAATGTCAGAAGCTTAAGCCGCGCCGGCGGTGCGGGCCTTCTCGAAGCGCTTGCGATCGTTCGGGTCGAGGTGCAGCTTGCGCAGACGGATCGACTTCGGCGTGACTTCGACGAGTTCGTCGTCCTGGATCCAGGAGAGCGCGCGCTCCAGCGTCATGCGGATCGGCGGCGTCAGGCGAACAGCTTCGTCCTTGCCGGCAGCGCGCATGTTGGTGAGCTTCTTGCCCTTGAGAACGTTCACTTCCAGATCGTTGTCGCGGGTGTGGATGCCGATGATCATGCCGGCATAGACCTTTTCGCCGGCCTCGATGATCATCGGGCCGCGGTCTTCCAGGTTGAACATCGCATAGGCAACCGATTCACCGGCATCGTTCGACAGGAGAACGCCGTTGACGCGACCACCGATCTCGCCCTTGTAAGGCTGGTAGGCGTGGAACAGGCGGTTCATGATCGCCGTGCCGCGCGTGTCGGTCAGTAGTTCCGACTGGTAACCGATGAGGCCGCGGGTCGGAGCGAAGAACACCAGACGGACGCGGTTGCCGCCGGACGGACGCAGTTCGACCATCTCGGCCTTGCGCTCGGACATCTTCTGAACGACGACGCCGGAGTGCTCCTCGTCAACGTCGATGACCACTTCCTCGATCGGCTCGAGCAGCTGGCCATTGTCGTCCTTGTGCATGACGACGCGCGGACGCGACACGGCAAGCTCGAAGCCTTCGCGGCGCATGGTTTCGATCAGAACCGCGAGCTGCAATTCGCCGCGACCGGAGACGAAGAACGAATCCTTTTCCGAAGATTCCTCGATCTTCAGCGCAACGTTGCCTTCGGCTTCCTTGAACAGACGGTCGCGGATGACGCGGCTCGTGACCTTGTCGCCTTCGGTGCCGGCAAGCGGGCTGTCGTTGACGATGAACGACATGGTAACGGTCGGCGGGTCGATCGGCTGTGCCGTCAGCGCTTCCGTGACCGACGGATCGCAGAAGGTGTCGGCGACGGTGCCCTTGGTCAGGCCGGCGATCGCGACGATGTCGCCCGCCTGTGCTTCTTCGATCGGCTGACGCTCGATGCCGCGGAAGGCGAGGATCTTGGAGATACGGCCGGTTTCAAGCAGCTTGCCATCCTGGCCGAGAACCTTGACGGCCTGGTTCGGCTTGACGGAGCCGGAATAAACGCGGCCGGTGATGATGCGGCCAAGGAAGGGGTTGGCTTCGAGAATCGTGCCGATCATGCGGAACGGGCCTTCGGCAACCGTCGGCTCCGGTACGTGCTGCAGCACGAGGTCGAGAAGCGGCGCCATGCCCTGGTCCTTCGGACCTTCCGGGTTGACGTTCATCCAGCCGTCGCGGCCCGAACCGTAGAGGATCGGGAAGTCGAGCTGCTCGTCGGAGGCGTCGAGGTTGGCAAAGAGGTCGAAGACTTCGTTGATGACTTCTTCGTGGCGACCGTCCGGACGGTCGATCTTGTTGATCGCGACGATCGGCTTCAGGCCGACCTTCAGCGCCTTGCCGACGACGAACTTCGTCTGCGGCATCGGACCTTCGGAAGCGTCGACGAGAACGATGGCACCGTCCACCATCGACAGGATGCGCTCGACTTCACCGCCGAAGTCGGCGTGGCCGGGGGTGTCGACGATGTTGATGCGCACGCCCTTCCACTCGACCGAGGTCGCCTTGGCGAGAATGGTGATGCCGCGCTCTTTTTCGATGTCGTTGGAGTCCATGACGCGTTCGGCAACGCGCTGGTTTTCGCGGAACGAGCCCGACTGCTTCAGGAGCTCGTCAACAAGGGTCGTTTTCCCATGGTCAACGTGCGCGATAATCGCGATGTTACGAATGCTCATTTTTCGTCTCGGAGGTTCAGGGCAAGCCCCGATGGGCCACGCCGCTTTTTCAATGGTCGCGCTCATACAGGTTTTTTTGCGATTGCGAAAGGGGGCGCGCGCATCAGTGCCGCGGTCAAATGCCGGTAGGCCATGGGTTTGCAACCGCCAGGGGTCTCGCGTGAGGGGTTTGGAAAGCTGTTAGCCGCGACCAGATTCGTCATGCAATCGCGGCCGGATCGAGCGTCACGCGCCAGAGTTCCTGGTCCTGCCGGTCCATCAGCCGCACGGTCATCTGCTGCGTCTGACCGTTGATATCGACGATGCCGAAGAACTGTAAGCCCGCCGATGGCGGCAGGTTACTGTCGATGCCGCCGCCCGACGCCTTGATGAAGCGGACCTCCGGCCCGAAGGTCATGTCGAGTTCCTTCGGCCCATAGGTGCCGGAATGAAGCGGCCCCGACACGAACTCCCAGAAAGGCGTGAATTCCTTGAAGGCGGCACGCGTGGGATCGTAGTGATGCGCGGCGGTATAATGTACGTCCGCCGTCAGCCAGACGAGGTTGTCGATGCCGTTGTCGCGGATGAAGCGCAGGAGATCGGCAAACTCCGGCTCGCGCCCCGAAGGTAGGCCGTTGTCGCCATTGGCGATGGCGTCGGAGCCGCGCTTATTCGTGTAGTCGTCCCAGACGACGAGGCCGATCGGCATGTCGCAGGCAATCACCTTCCAGACCGCGCGCGAAGCGGCAAGCTCGCGCTTCAGCCAATCCGCCTGCCGCCAGCCAAACAGCGCGCCGCCGCCGTCTTCGCCCTGGTTGGCGCCGCGATAGGAGCGCAGGTCGACGAAGAACACGTCGAGCAGCGGCCCATAGCCGACCTTGCGGAAGATGCGGCCGGGCTGCGTCGCCGGCGTGCGGATCGGCGTCATCTCGTGAAACGCCCGGGCTGCCCGTTCCGCGTAGACGGCGGCGTCCTTTTCCGGATAGCGGGCATCGTCGCGAAGGTCGGTCGAAGCCGACCAGTTGTTCAAGACCTCATGATCGTCCCATTGATAAAAGGTGGGACAGACGGCGTTCAGCTGCCGCACATGATCGTCGAGCAGATTGTATTTCCATTGCCCGCGATATTCCTCGAGTGTGCGCGCCACGTCGCGCTTCTCGTGGGTCACCACCCGGTTCTTCCAGACGCCGCCATCCCGAAGCTGGATCTCGTCAGGAATAGGATTGTCGGCATAGATCGTATCGCCGGAATGGATGAAGAAATCCGGTTCATGCAGCCGCATCGTCGAATAGGTCTTCATGCCGACATCATCGATGCCCCAGCCCTGGCCGGCGGTGTCGCCCGACCAGACGAAGCGGACCGAGCGCTTGCGCAAGGGGGCCGTGCGAAACCGGCCGGTGACCGGTTCCGAGACCCGGTTGACATCATAAAGATCGGTGGCGGTGAACCGGTAGAAGATGTCCTGGTCCGGCAGCAATCCGTCGAGCGAACACTTGATCGCACAATCCGTCTGCGGCGTCGCTGTGAGATCGGCAAGGCGAACCGGATTGGAGAAGCTCTCGGTGGTCGAATACTCGACCGACACCTTCGACGGTCGATCCACACGCGTCCAGATCATGCCGGAGGACGTATCTACATCGCCCGATTGCACGCCATGTATGAACTCCGGCCGGCCGTAGCCTCTCGCATAGAAGGGTGTCGAAAGACTGGACGAGGCCACGAAGCCCGCGGCACCGGCGGAAAGCAGAAAAGAACGCCGGGAAAGCGTCTTGAGGATATCGGCCAAACAGACCTCCGATTCGGCAGCGCGACCGCGCGTACCGGACCTTTGGTCATACCGATGTCAGCGGCGTAACAACGGCATGAAACTATTTGAACGGTTTGGCGACAATTCAGTGAAGGTAGGGGCACTTCGCTCTGCATCGGAGCAATGGCTTTCGCTGCCAATGCTGCTATCAAAGTAGATAGCTCGGCAGCTTTCGCGAATCCGGGCAATGATCCCGCCTCATGCCGCCGCGCGGCGACACCGAAATCGACAGGTCATCATCGTGTCTCACTTTGCCAACACGCCCGCCCGCGATCGACTGGAACAGATCCTGAGCCGGCTCAACGATCGCCGGCACGAAGAAAAAGCCTTCGTGCGCCTCTATGCGGAACGTGCCCGCGCGGAAGCTGATGCCGCCGACCGCCGGCGGCAAGGCGGCGCGAGCCTTGGTGCGCTCGACGGCAAGATCGTTTCGATCAAGGATCTCTTCGACGTGGCGGGCGAGCAAACGCTTGCCGGTTCCATCATCCGTCGCGATGCGGCACCGGCCCAAAGAGACGCGCTCGTCGTCCAGCGGCTGCGCGCCGCGGGTGCCGTAATCATCGGCAAGACCCACATGACCGAGTTCGCCTTCACCGCGGTCGGCCTCAACCCGCACTATCCGGTGCCCGGAAACGCCACCGACCAGCGGCTCATCCCCGGTGGGTCGTCTTCCGGTGCCGGGGTTTCGGCGGCCGAAGGCACCTGCGACATCGCCATCGGTTCCGACACCGGCGGTTCCGTGCGCATCCCCGCGGCGTTGAACGGCATCGTCGGCTTCAAACCGACCGCTCGCCGCATTCCACTCGAAGGCGCCTTTCCGCTGTCGCCAAGCCTCGATTCGCTCGGGCCGCTCGCCGGAACCGTTGCCGATTGCGCGATAGCGGACGCCGTGATGGCCGGTGAGCAACCGATACCGCCTGTCGCCCGCCCGATTGCAGGACTTCGCATCGGTATTCCCCGGGGAAGGCTGCTCGAAGAGCTCTCGCCCGAAATCGCCAATGCCTTTGCCGCAAGCCTCGACCGGCTGGCCAAGGCGGGCGCCGAGATCGTCGACTGTACACTCGATGACTTGATTGAGCGGCTTGCCGAAGCAACGCGAATCGGCTCGATCGCCGGCCTGGAAGCAAGCCGCATCCATGCCGGCTGGCTAAATGACGATGGTGCTCCCGTCGATGACAGGGTCAAGCTCCCGCTTCGCCGCCGCCTCACCGTACCGGATGCAGCCATCTCGGCCCTGTTGGAAACTCGGCGCGCACTCGCCGCCGCCATGGACGAGCGGCTTTCGCCCTTCGATCTCATCGCACTGCCGACGACACCGATCGCCGCCGTGCCGATCGCCAGCGTCGAAACGGACGTGGCGGAATACAACCGCGTCGAGGGACTGCTCCTACGCAATTGCCAGGTTGCCAACCAGTTCGATCTCAACGCCATCACCCTGCCGATGCCGGGTCTCGTGCGGCCGGCCGGACTGATGCTGGTTGGGCGAAACGGAACCGATGCGACCGTACTGGCCTCAGCCCTTTCGGCCGAGGCGCTGCTTCAGGAAAATTGAGCGTCGCCCGATGGTCATCGAATGAAACACCGGCCTGTAAACAGGCCGGTTCAGCAGTCGCTGTCGATAAGGACATCGAACGGGCACGAATCCCGTCGAAATCGGACCCCGCAACGCCCTGTTCTCTACGGCCGATCGCTCGCGCCTTGATGCGCCAAGCATGCCGAGTGAAGTGCGCGCCGATTTTGCGACAGCGATATGCGATGAAGCAGAATTGATCGCGGCGCGCTTTAGCGTGAGCGCTTCAAGGCCCGAAGGATCAGCCAGACGGGTACGCCGATGATCAGCAGCGCCATGACCATATGCCAGATAGAAAATGTCATGCTCATACGCCTCCCCTAGCGCTGGCGATAAGCGGCCGCGAACTCTCCCGAAATCCGACGCGTCGCCGATTGGAACCCGGCCAGAATAGGATATCCATGATTCGATTCGCAACCGATGCTGGATTACGTTCCAAGAATACTTCGTGGAGGAGACACGCTCCGCTCAATGCATCGTTTCGCCGGAGATCTCGTCGCGGAGGATGCGGAAGGCATCTTCAAGCGCGGCGACCAGGACATCGGTCAGTTCGTCGCCGTCATTGTTCGCGAGATAGAGGGCAACCATCGAATCGGATGGGTCGCGGTAATGCTCGATATCGTTTGACATATCATTGTCCTTCATTCGCCGTGTCACATCCCGGCCATTGCGGTGACGATAGGCGAAGGGACTTGCGTAAAGCTGGATGCATGACGTCCGGCGAAGGGCACAGCATGCAGCCTCGCGTTATTCTCCATGTGCTCCCTAACGGGATCGACCGACAAAGGATAGAGGATAGCGACCTATTTCGCTCGCGCCGGGCGCGCGGGCACGCTAGAGCATGGCGCGGACGAACGGCGCGGGAATGAGCATGTCGAAGAAAACCAAGAGCGACGAAACCGCTGACGTGCAGCGCCTGAAGCTCGATTTTCCCGATATCCACGCCGATCTCATGGCCGGCCGCATTCCGTCTCTGCGCAAGGCGCTTGTTGCGGCAGGGCTCAAGGACGAGCGCACCCGCCTCGACAAACTCAAGAATTCCTGGACCAAGGCAAGCCCCGCCGAGCGTGAGACTTTCCTGAAGTGGCTGAGCAGCAATGGCGCCGTGGAAATGGCCTCCGCACAAGCAGAAAACGATCCGCCGCTCGTGGCGCACCAAGCCGCGGCGATTGCCAGCGGTCGCTATCTCCTTCCTGAAACGATCGCCGAAATCCGCACCATCATGAACCGCCGGCGGATGCGCGCGAACGACATCATGGCCGAGATGGGTTTTGCAGGCGACGACATGTCCCTCACCCGCGCTTTGTCCAAGGGCGCAAGCCTGCGACTGTCCGTCATCGCCGCACTGGAAACCTGGCTCCGCAACAACGCAGCGGATTGAGCCCGCCGGGCGATTTCGCGCCTCCGACGTCAGCTTCCTCTGGCGCGCGCTACACGCGTGGCGGCGCCGGTCGCGTTCAATTCAGAAAATTGCAACCTAAAACTGAGCCGCTCCTTGAAAGCACAAAAGCGGTGCTTTATGTAATTACTCATGGCCCAGAGCAACCACACGTCGATCTTGTGTTACGATCTCGCGCCTGACGAGGAGGCCAGACACGCGCTCGAGGAAACTTTCGTCGCCTACGCCAACATGCTGGCGATGCTCGATGAACTCGCCGGAGAAAAGGCGGGGGCCAACCTCGTAACCCTGCACGAGCTTGCCTACGAAACAGTCCGGGAGCGCACCGGCCTTCCGGCGCGGATGGTCACGCTGGGACTGCGCGACTTCGCGGCGAACCGGGGACATGCGGCCAACGCCGGAAGGCTCCCGCTGGACGACAAGCTTTTTGCAATCAAGGGACCGTCGGATCTGACCGTCGCCACCGTGCGCGGTCGCGTCGCGATCCCCTACGACGTCGCCGGCTATTCGCCCGGCACCTTGAATATCTTCGCCGCCCAGCTCGTTGCACAAGACGGCGGCTATCAGATCCACATCGGCGTCACCACGCATTCCGACCGAACGGAGAAGAAAATGATGACGAATGAAGGCATCCTATCCCGCATGGGCCGCTTGATCGCCGGTCTCGCCAATGCCGCCGTCGACAAGGCGGAAGGCAGCAACAAGATCGTGGTCGTCGAGCAGGCGCTCCGCGAAATCGACGCAGCCGCCGAAGAGGCCAGGGTCGATATCGGCCAGGCGCGCGCCGAGGAATACCGTATTCTCAGCCGTCGCGACGAAATCGGCGCCGATCTCACGAAACTGGACGAAAAGATCCTGACCGCGATCTCCGCCGCCCGAGAGGACCTCGCCAAGGCCAGCGTCGCGCGCCAGATCGATCTGGAATCGCAGCTGGCCGCCTTGGACAAGGCGCTGGCCGGCGCCCGCACCGATCTCGAAGAGGGCCAGCAGGCATTGCAGGCGGTCCTCGCCACCCGCCGCGAAGCCGAAGCGCGGCTCGCCGATCTCAAGCGCAGCATCGCCCAGTTCCCCGAAAGCAAAGCTTCAGGCCTGGCAAAGGCCAGCCCCGTTGATGGTGCAGCCCGCGCCGCCGCCGCCGTCTCCCGCGCCACCGGGGTTCCGGGCGGAAATCACGGCGACAGTGCAGAACTGGACGAACTCGACCGCCTGCATCGCGACAGGGCGATCGAGGCAAGGCTGGCCGAGTTCAAGGCAAAGCAGCACTAACGCCCATGCTGTTCTTCCTCGCCCCGGAATCCCTGCCATTCGCGATTGCGGCGGTGATGCTGGCCGCCTTCACCGGCATCGAGATCCTCTGCCTGCTGCTCGGCTTTTCGCTGGGCGAGGCGATCGACAAGGCCTGGCTGGACGATCACAACGCGCTGGGCGGACTGATGTCCTGGTTCAATGTCGGCGGCGTGCCGCTGCTTGTTTTGCTGATGCTTTTCCTCGGCCTCTTCGCCATGACCGGGTTTGTCATTCAGGCGGTGGCAGGAGCCCTGTGGGCGCCGCTGCCGGCGCTTGCCGCGGCCCTGCCGGCGCTCGCCTTCTCGCTACCCGCAGTTCGCGCGTCGAGCCGGTGGGTGGCGAAGATCGTCCCGCGTGACGAAAGCTATGTCGTCGACCTCGGCGATTTCGTCGGCCGCAGCGGCGAAGTCACCGTCGGTCCGCTGGACCAGGGCCTGCCGGGACGCATCCGCCTCAAGGATCGCCACGGCAACTGGCACGTACTGCGCGCACGGGCCGCCCGCAACGAGCAACCGATCGCCATCGGCGCGCAGGTGCTGATCGTTGATCGCGCATCAGACATTTTTATTGCGATATCCGCGCCGTCGGACCTGCTGACGCCGCCAAACCCTTAATCCTTCCCATCGGAGCAACCATGTTTTACGACCTCTTGGTGCCGGCCGGCATCGGCATTGTCCTGATCCTCGGCATCGGTTTTGTACTTGCATCGCTCTATACCCGCTCGAGCCGCGACGAGGCCTATGTGCGCACCGGCCTCGGCGGCCAGAAGGTGGTCCTCGACGGAGGCTCCATCGTGCTGCCGATCTTCCACTCGATCGCCCGCGTCAACTTGAAAACGCTCCGCCTCGAGGTCCGCCGCGGCGAAGGCGACGCGCTGATTACCAAGGATCGTATGCGCGTCGATATCGGCGCGGAATTCTATGTGCGCGTGAAGCCCGATGCCTCCTCGATCGCGCTTGCGGCCCAGACGCTCGGCGACCGCACCAATGACGCGGAGCAACTGCGCGTGCTGATCGAGGCCAAGTTCGTTGACGGTCTGCGCTCGGTTGCCGCCACCATGAGCCTCGACGCGCTGCAGGAGCAGCGCATGGATTTCGTCAAGGCGGTGCAGGAAGCAGTCGGCGCCGACCTGCAGTCGAACGGCCTCGAGCTCGAATCGGTCTCGCTGACCCGCCTCGACCAGACGGATATCAAGCATTTCAACGCCAACAACTTCTTCGACGCCCATGGTCTGGCGGCGCTGACCCGCATCACCGAGGGCCGCAAGAAGGAGCGCAACGAGATCGTCCGCGACACCGAAGTCGCCATCGCCCAGAAGGACCTGGAAGCGCGCCAGCAATCGCTGGCGATCGAGCGCACCAAGCGCGAGGCGGAACTGAACCAGGAGCGCGACATCGCCAACAAGTCGGCCGCCACCCGGGCCGAAACCGCGCAGCAGGAGCAGGCCGCCAAGCGCGCGGAAGAAGAAGCCCGCATTGCCACCGAACAGGCGATTGCCGAGCGCGAGGCGACCGCCAAGCAGGTTCGTGAAAACGCCAACATCGACGCGACCCGGTCTGTTCAGCAGCGCGACACGGAAGCCAAGCGCGACCTGCAGATCGTCTCTCAGGAAAGCGCCATCGCCGTCGCCAACAAAAGCCGCGAGGAATCGGAAGCCAAGGCCAAGGCCGAAAACGCCCGCGCCCTGGCGATTGCCGCAGAAGAAAAGGTCGAAACCGCAAAGGCCGTGGAAATCGCCGAACGCGAACGCCAGATCGCCGTCATCGACGCCCGCAAGAACGCCGAAACCGAAGCAACGGCCGTGACCGTTGGCGCCGAAGCCGAAAAGCAGGCGGCCCTCGACCAGGCCGATGCGATCAAGACGCTCGCCACCGCCGAAGCCGAAGCGGCCATCATCAAGGCCAAGGGCGTGCTCGAAACCGGCAAGGCCGCGGCCGAAAGCGAGGCCCTGCTCAACGAAGCCCGCAACAAGCTGAGCTCCGCCATCATCGAGTTCGAGATCCTACGCGAGCGCATCCGCATCATTCCCGAAGCGCTGGCTGAAGCGGTCAAGCCGATCGAGAAGATCTCCGACATCCGCATCTTCGACACCGGCGGCATGCTCGGCCGCGGTGCAGGCGGCGAAGGCGCCAAGAACGGCATCGGCCTCGGCGACGGCCTTGCGGGCCAGCTACTCGCCTACCAGGCCAACAAGCCGGTCCTCGACCAGCTGCTGAAGGAGGCCGGCTTCAACGGCGAGAACGCCATTTCCTCGCTGCTCGGCGACCTACAGGCCCCGGCACCTGCGGAGAAAGCACCGAAGAAGTAAGGCAAGACTGACAAGATCCCTGACCCCTCGTGGGGCCGGGGATCCGACTGTGAGCAGTCACCGACGCTGCCGCTCCGACCGGGAAATCCGGCCTACGAGCTGGAGAACGTCCGCCCGCCTCGCTCCCTTTTTGGCGACAGGCCATGGGTCGGTCAAAATGCGGGCGCACCGTGGCGCGTGTTGCTTGCCCCGAGCGCCGCCGTTTCCGCAAGTTGCCGTGAACTGGGCAAATACACCCACAAGTGCTAATATTTTCGCGCCGAGGGTTCCAGACGAACCGGTCTCGCAGACGATAATCAGATAAACGCGAATTGTTTGCAGCCAATTGCCGCGCCGTCGGGCGACCGCTCCATGAGTGCTGTCGATGTCCGACGACATCAACGTGGAGGAAAAGCCAATGGCCTGGAGGAGATCTCAGGCGGGTTCGACAAGGTAAGCAGCACGGCCGGGCAACTGTCTGCCGAGCAAAAGGCAGCCCTTTCGGCACTGGTCGGGCCGATGATGCCGACGCTCAACGGGCTGTTCGACAAGGTGTTGGCCATCCCCGGCGTTTCAGACATCCTAAAGCCGACGATCGACGCATTGAAGGCCAAGCTCGCCGGCCTGTCGGCCTGACAGAGCGGCTAGAGAGAGAGAGAGAGAGAGAGAGAGAGAGAGAGAGAGAGACCGCCGGCCTTTTGCGCGCTGCGCGGACCGGCGGCAATTGTCATCGACAAAATCGAACGAAGGAGGATCAGCCATGGCTGACAAATCGACATTCACCTCGGAAGAATGGACGCTGCTCTTGGAGAGCGTGATGATGGCCGGCATTGCCGTGACGGCGGCAGAGCCGAGCGGCCTCTGGGGTATGCTGAAGGAGGGCATCGCCAATAGCAGCGCGCTTCTGCAGGCAAAATCGGATGCCGCAAATCCTCTTGTCAAAGCGCTTGTCGCCGACTTCGAAACCTCGGAAGGACGGACCGCCGCCCGCGACGGCCTGCAGGCAAAACTCAAAGGTGCCAAGCCCCAGGAAATGAAGACTCGTTGCATTGAAACGCTGCGGCAGGCCCGAACCACCGTCGAGACCAAGGCGCCCGGCGACGCCGGGGCATTCGCCGCATGGCTGTACCAGATCAGCCAACGGGTGGCAGAGGCCGCCAAGGAAGGTGGCTTCATGGGCTTTGGCGGCGTTGCGGTGAGCGACGCGGAGAAAGCTACCTTGTCGGAAATATCGGCAGCTCTGAAAGTCGCCTGACGCAGGCCCTGCCGGAGCAGGTCACGTCGTGCAACGGGCCTTTGACGGAACTACGAGATTCGCGCCGCCATCTCTGGCCGTTTGACGAACTGCGGCATGATTGCGACGATTGAGTCGAAGAAAATATGGCGGAGAGGGTGGGATTCGAACCCACGGTACGGTTGCCCGTACGCCGCATTTCGAGTGCGGTGCTTTCGACCACTCAGCCACCTCTCCGCTTTGCTGGTCGGCGCTTGGTTAGCGCGGTCGGGTTCATAGCGGCAGATTCGGGTGCTGGCAAGGGCCTGTTTGAAGAATATGTAACGGCCCCGTTGCTTTCGCCTTGACACACACGCGCGATTCCTTGTAATCCGCGCAATGAAGTGGTGTGGCCTGGCCATTCCGCATCGGGTGTGATTTGCGCCCTTTCACCGGTGGATATCCTTTTGGGCATTCCACTCAACTGTCGACTGACAAAAAGACGGCCTTGTCCTCGGGCAGAGAGCCGGATCGAACATGAAAGGATAAAAAATGTTCGCAGTCATCAAGACCGGCGGTAAGCAGTACCGCGTGGCCGCCAACGACGTCCTCACCATCGAAAAGCTGGAAGGCGTTGCAGGCGACAAGATCGAATTCACCGAGATCCTGATGGTCGGCGTTGGCGCCGATGCAACCATCGGTGCTCCGTTTGTCGAAGGCGCCGTTGTCAGCGCTGAAGTTGTGGAACAGGGCCGCGCCAAGAAGGTTATCGCCTTCAAGAAGCGTCGCCGCCAGAACTCCAAGCGCTCGCGCGGTCACCGCCAGCACCAGACGACCGTCCGCATCCTGGACATCGCTGCTGCCGGTGGCAAGGCGAAGAAGGCTTCGAAGAAGACCGAAGCCGCCGCTGAAGCCGCTGCAAACTGAGTTCAGGGATCTAAGGTTTAAAGGAGAACACCAATGGCACACAAAAAAGCTGGCGGTTCGTCGCGTAACGGTCGCGATTCTGAGTCCAAGCGCCTTGGCGTGAAGAAGTTCGGCGGCGAAAACGTCGTTGCAGGCAACATCATCGTGCGCCAGCGCGGCACGAAGTGGCATCCGGGCGCCAATGTCGGCCTCGGTAAGGACCACACGATTTTTGCACTTACGGCCGGCAACGTGGACTTCCGTACGAAGGCCAATGGCCGCGTGTACGTGTCTGTAATGCCGAAAGCCGAAGCAGCGGAATAAGCCGGTAGCGCTCTAAAACAGCCGGCGTCTCATCGACCCGGCTGACGCACCTGATGGTTCCAAGCCAGACTTCAAAGGGGAGATGGGGCAATACCCAACTCCCCTTTTTCGTTTCTGGAGGAAACCATGCAAACCGAATTGTTGAGGGAAGACCAATCCCGGTCTCCCGAGCAGAGGCTGCGGCCCCAACGGTCAAGGACCGATTGCCCGATATTGTTGTCACCCCGGCTCGTTCTGCGCGCCCCCCATGAAGACGATATCGACGCCCTTGCCCATCTTGCCAACAATGCCAATGTCGCGACCATGGTCTCGCGCATGCCGCACCCGTATACGACGGCCGATGCCGCCGACTTCGTGCGACGCGCGAAAGCCGGCACGATTGGCAAGTGCGTCTACGCGATTACCAAGGCGGACAATGGCGCATTTCTCGGTTGCTGCGGTATCGAACCGCATCCCGACGGCAAGACGGCGGAACTCGGCTATTGGCTGGGCGAACCTTACTGGAACCAGGGATATGCCACCGAGGCGGCCCAGGTCCTGACCGACATGGCCTTCCGCACCCGCGACATCGACCAGATCGATGCGCGCTGCCGGGTCATGAACTTGGCATCCCGCCGGGTCATCCAGAAGTGCGGCTTCCAGTTCCAGGGAAGCGGCATGGTCGGCAGCCTGGCGCTCGGCGGCTCGATCGCCGTCGAATGGTACCGGCTCGACCGCAAGACATGGGTGTCCTTGAGAAGCTGGGGAGGCATGCGATGAACGCGCTCGTTTCCGAACGCCAGCGGGTCATCGCCCGCCCCGGTCCCGGGCCCTGCCCGGTCATCGAGACGAAGCGTCTTGTGCTGCGCCCGCATCGGCGAAATGACGCCGAGGCGATCGCCCAGTCGCTCGGCGATTTCCAGGTGGCGCGCATGCTTGCGCGCGTTCCGGCACCCTACGACCTGCAGGACGCGCTCGACTGGCTGACGGCGCAGACCTCAGGCCTCACGCCCGACTGGACATTCGCCGTCACCACTGGCGACGACGTGCATATCGGCTGTGTCGGCATCGAGCTCAGGCACGGCCAATGGCATGTCGGCTACTGGCTGAACCGCTTCTACTGGGGCAAGGGTATTGCCTCCGAGGCGGTCTATGCCGCGGTCGAGCGCTTCTTCCGCCGCATGCCGGAAACGATGTTGCATTCCGGCGTCTTTGCCGAC
Source organism: Ensifer sp. 22460 (assembly GCF_052044935.1). NCBI lineage: Bacteria > Pseudomonadati > Pseudomonadota > Alphaproteobacteria > Hyphomicrobiales > Rhizobiaceae > Ensifer > Ensifer sp. 22460. The sequence goes on along the minus strand of NZ_JBQENZ010000009.1, from coordinate 95,699 downwards.
AATCCGGGCTCGCTGAAGGTGCAGGAGAAGATCGGGTTTCAGATCACTGGCTGCAGCCAGGTCTATGCGCTCGCCCGCAACGCGATGGTCGCGCATATCGAAACCCGGCTGACCGCTGCCGATCTGCACCGACCGCATTGAACGACATCCCCCGCGAAGCTCGCCTTTGCGGGGGATTTTTCATGAAAGCGTGAAGCCGACGGGCAGGTGATCGGAGCCCTTGGCGTCATAATCCGTCCAGGCGTCCGTCAACCGCGGAACGAGGCCGGCGCTTAAGAAACAATAGTCGAGGTGCATGCGTTTTTCGGGGTTTTCGGGATGAAGCCAGCTATAGCTTTCCGGCGTCAGTCGACCGAGATGGGCAAGCACGTCGACCGGATTCTCAAGCCGCAGCGAACGGCCATAGTAGGCATCGCGCGCACCCACCATGGTGTTATATTCCGTCGTCTCCGGCTCCATGTTGAAATCGCCCATGACGACGAAGTCCTCCGGATGCGGCGGCTCGGCAAGGCCGAAATCGACCGCCCCGGTGATCGCGCCACCTTCGAGCGGATAGCCGAGCAACCGGTCCTTCAGGTAGCGGATCTGGGCGATGCGCTCGGCGGGAAGCACATGATCGAGATGCACGGAATAGACCCGGAGCGGACCGCCGGGCGTCGCGATCAACGCCTCGGTCGCACCGCGCTGCAGGTTCATCGGGCTGATCGTGCGGGTGCGCGGCAGGGGGATCAGCCGCGTCGCAAGGATCGGCCAGCGCGACAGGATCATGTTGCCGATTGCCGAACTGGAAGCGGCGGCTGACGGCGCGGCCATCTTCGATCGTCGAGCCGACGTCGATATCGCAGGGCGCGTGAAAGGCCGCGAAATGACCCGGGAACAACTTTTCGAAGCGGGCGACGAGATCGACGTGATCGTTGCGATGAAAACCGCGCGTTACTTCCTGCAACGCAATGATGTCGGCGTCCCCGACCGAGGCCGCGATGCGTTCGGGGTCGAAGCGGCCGTCGAGACCGATACCGTATTAGATGTTGTAGCTGACGAACCGCACGATATTCTTTGACCTCCGAATAAACCGCCTATATCGATGGCGGCAAATTAAGACCGCGCACCTACACCGAACAGATGGCAGCCCAATGAAATTTCTCGACGAAACGAAAGTCTATATCCGCTCCGGCGACGGCGGCGCAGGCGCCGTCTCGTTCCGGCGCGAGAAGTTCATCGAGTTCGGCGGACCGGACGGCGGCGATGGCGGCCGCGGCGGCGATGTCTGGGTGGAGGCCGTCAACGGTCTCAACACCCTGATCGACTTCCGCTACCAGCAGCACTTCAAGGCCAAGACCGGCCAGCACGGCATGGGTCGCAACCGCACCGGCGCCGGCGGCGACGACGTGACGCTGAAGGTGCCGGTCGGCACCCAGATCTTCGAGGAAGACAACGAGACGCTGATCGTCGACATGGTGGCCGAAGGCCAGCGCTACCGGCTGGCCGCCGGCGGCAATGGCGGCTTCGGCAACGCCCGCTTCAAGTCGTCCACCAACCAGGCGCCGAACTGGGCCAATCCAGGCCTCGAAGGCGATGAGAAGACCCTCTGGCTGCGGCTGAAGCTGATCGCCGACGCCGGTCTGGTCGGCCTGCCGAATGCCGGCAAGTCGACCTTCCTCGCCGCCTGCACCCGTGCGCGTCCGAAGATCGCCAACTACCCGTTCACGACGCTCCATCCCAATCTCGGCGTCGCGACCATCGACGGCAACGAGTTCATCATCGCCGATATCCCGGGTCTGATCGAAGGCGCGCATGAGGGTGTGGGCATCGGCGACCGCTTCCTCGGCCATGTCGAGCGCACCCGCGTTCTGCTGCATCTGGTTTCCGCCCAGGAAGAAGATGTCGCCAAGGCCTATAAGACGGTGAAGTACGAGCTCGAAGCCTATGGCGGCGGCCTCGAGGATAAGCCGCAGATCGTCGCGCTGTCGCAGATCGACGTGCTCGACGAGGACGAATTGAAGGTGAAGGCCAAGGCGCTGGCAAAGGCCTGTGGCGAACAGCCCCTTCTGCTTTCCGCCGCAGTCGGCAAGGGCATGACCGAGGCGCTGAGGGCGCTGCGCAGCGTCATCGTCGCCGCCAAGGCCGGCGAAGGCTTCGGCGAGGAGAACCTCTAAGATGACCAAGACCCGCAAGCCGCTTTTGAAGTATCGCCGGGTCGTCATCAAGATCGGGTCGGCATTGCTGGTCGACCGCGCCACCGGGTTGAAAAAAGCCTGGCTCGACGCGATGTGCACCGATGTCGCCAATCTCAAGGCTAACGGCGTCGAAGTGCTGGTCGTCTCATCGGGCGCGATCGCGCTTGGCCGCACGGTGCTCAACGTGCCGGCGGGCGCGCTCAAACTGGAAGAAAGCCAGGCGGCCGCCGCCGTCGGCCAGATCGCGCTGGCGCGCGCTTGGTCGGAGAGCCTCTCGACCGATGCGATCGTCGCTGGCCAGGTCCTGCTGACGCTCGGCGACACCGAGGAGCGCCGCCGTTATCTCAATGCCCGCGCCACCATCAACCAGCTGCTGAAGCTCGGTGCCGTGCCGATCATCAACGAGAACGACACGGTCGCAACGACCGAAATCCGCTATGGCGACAATGATCGCCTCGCCGCCCGCGTCGCCACCATGGTCGGCGCCGACCTCCTGGTGCTGCTCTCCGATATCGACGGGCTCTATACCGCCCCGCCGCATCTCGACCCGAATGCCCGCTTCCTCGAAACGATTGCCGAGATCACGCCGGAAATCGAGGCCATGGCCGGTGGTGCCGCGTCCGAGCTTTCGCGCGGCGGCATGCGCACCAAGATCGATGCCGGCAAGATCGCGACGACCGCCGGCTGCGCCATGATCATCGCCTCCGGCAAGCCCAACCATCCGCTTGCAGCAATCGAAGAAGGCGCCCGCTCCTCCTGGTTTGCCCCCTCGGGTTCACCGGTGACCGCGCGCAAGACCTGGATTGCCGGGCAATTGCTGCCCGCCGGAACACTCAGTGTCGACGCCGGTGCCGAAGAGGCGTTGCGCTCTGGCAAGAGCCTGCTGCCGGCCGGCGTTCGCGACGTCACCGGCAGCTTCAGCCGCGGCGATACCATCGCTATTCTCGGCACATCGGGCCGCGAGATCGCCCGAGGGCTTGCCGGCTACGACGCCGACGAGGCGCGCCAGATCGCCGGCAAGAAATCGGCCGAGATCGCCGCGATCCTCGGCTATGCCGGCCGCGCCGCCATGGTGCATCGCGACGATATGGTGATGACCGGAAAACGCGCCCAAGAAGGGGGCAGCCGGAAGGATGAGGTCCATGCTTGACGAGGTGAAGAACAAGGACGACGTCGAGAGCGTCATGCTGGAAATCGGCCGCAGGGCCAAGGCCGCCAGCCGACCGCTTGCTGTCGCCAGCGCCGAACGCAAGCACGCCGCCCTCATCGCCATGGCTGATGCGATCGTCGCGCGCATGGACGAGATTCTCGCCGCGAACGCGATCGACCTGGAAAACGCCCGCGAGACCGGCGTCGCCAGCGCCTTCATCGACCGCCTGACGCTCACCGAAGGCCGCATCCGCGACATGGCGAACGGCATCCGCGCCATCGCCGAGTTCAAGGACCCGGTCGGCGACGTGATTGCCGAATGGGACCGGCCGAACGGCCTACACATCGAGCGCGTGCGCACCCCGCTCGGCGTCATCGGCGTCATCTATGAAAGCCGGCCCAACGTGACGGCAGACGCCGGCGCGCTCTGCCTCAAGGCCGGCAATGCCGTGATCCTGCGCGGCGGCTCCGACAGTTTCCATTCCTCGGGCGCCATCCACGCCTGCCTCGTCGAGGGCCTCAGGGCCGCGGGCCTGCCCGAGCACGCGATCCAGATGGTGCCGGTCGCCGACCGCGCCGCCGTCGGCGCCATGCTTGCTGGTCTTGGCGGCGCAATCGACGTCATCGTGCCACGCGGCGGAAAGAGCCTGGTTGCCCGCGTCCAGAATGAAGCGCGCGTGCCGGTCTTTGCTCATCTCGAAGGTCTCTGCCACATCTATGTCGACGCTTCGGCCGACCTTGCCATGGCGGAAAAGATCGTCGTCAACGCCAAGATGCGCCGCACCGGCATCTGTGGCGCGGCCGAAACGCTGCTGATCGACCGCAACGACGCCGAGCGGCTGGTCAAGCCACTGTTGAGCGCCCTACTTGCGACCGGCTGCGAAGTGCGTGTGTCGGATGAGCTCGCAGGCTCAGTCGACGGACTGAAGGCCGCGACCGACGAAGACTGGGCAACGGAATACCTCGACGCCATCATCTCGGTGAAGCTAGTGGACGGCATCTCGGGCGCCATCGAGCACATCGCCACCTGGTCGTCGGCCCATACGGAGGCCGTCATCGCCGAGGATGCTGCGGTGGTCGAGCGTTTCTTTGCGGAGATCGATTCCGCGATCCTCCTGCACAACGCCTCGACCCAGTTTGCCGATGGCGGTGAGTTCGGCATGGGCGGCGAGATCGGCATCGCGACGGGCAAGATGCACGCGCGCGGACCAGTCGGTGTCGAGCAACTGACCTCCTTCAAGTATCGGGTGCGTGGTGCTGGACAGGTCAGGCCCTGAAGTGACCGCGGGCAAGGTGAACGCCCGCTACCTGCGCATGCCCCATGTCGAGAGCGGCATGGTGGTCGGCCTCTTCGGCGGATCCTTCAATCCGCCGCACGAGGGCCATGTGCTGGTCGCCGACACGGCGATCCAGCGGTTGGGGCTCGACCAGCTCTGGTGGATGGTGACGCCCGGCAATCCGCTGAAAGACCACAACAACCTGGCGCCGCTCGCAGACCGCATCGCCATGAGCGAGAAGATCGCACCCAACCCGCGCATCAAGGTGACCGCCTTCGAACAGGCGCTCGGCCAAAGCTACACCGCTCGCACGCTGGAGACGGTGCGCGCCCGCAACCGCGATATCCACTTCGTCTGGATCATGGGCGCCGACAACCTGAAGAGCTTTCACCGCTGGCAGAACTGGCAGAAGATCGCCCGCACCTTCCCGATCGCCGTCATCGATCGGCCGGGCTCGACGCTCGCCTATCTCTCCTCGCGCATGGCCAGGACCTTCGACTATGCCCGCATCGACGAGGACGACGCCCGCCGTCTGGCCTATCACGCAGCCCCCGCCTGGACCTTCATCCATGGGCCTCGCTCATCGATGAGCTCGACCGCGCTTCGGGCGGTGAAACCTACGTGAATTCCCATGATTCACTTTTCCTGTCTTGAAACCGCTACGGTTTGATGCCTACATTCACTAACGGTTCGATCTTTGTTCGAATCGATAGTGCCTGTTCTGTTCATGTGGAAAGGAAAGACCCTGACAACAGCACACGCCAAGGGATATGCGGTCTCCGCGTTCCCGCGCAGCACGGGATCTAGCGACGAAGCCGCTGTCCGTGCGCTTCAACTGGTCCTCGAAAGCCTAGAGGACTCGAAGGCAGAAGATATCGTCAGCATCAACATTGCCGGAAAATCGGCGCTGGGAGACTTCATGGTCGTTGTCTCCGGGCGATCGACGAGGCATGTGATGGCCATTGCCGATCACCTGACGACCGACCTGAAAGACGGGGGCTTTGGCAATGCCCGTGTCGAAGGTCTGGAAGGCGGTGACTGGGTGCTGATCGACACCGGCGATGTGATCGTTCACATCTTCCGGCCGGAGATCCGGGAGTTCTACAACATCGAGAGGATGTGGGCGGCTCCTGAGATCGAGGACGGCACCTTGCATTGAGACCGACCGGGTCGCCGCGCAGCTGAGTGCCGGACGAGCCGAGATGCGGTCATGCATGAATTTGAAGGGCTGGCGCCGCTCGCGGCGTTGTCAGCCGGAAGTTTGTTGCGACTGATCGTAACCTTTTGAGCTCGTTATCCGGACCAGGCGCGAACGACGCTGCAAGGCTCCATGGACGCGGCATAAGATTCTCCTTGAATCGATCCGATTTCAGGAACTATGCAGTGTGCGTTGCAGCGCAAGCGAGGACGGATAAGGTCATGCGTATCGGACTTTTCGCAGTCGGCCGCCTCAAGGCGGGGCCGGAAAAGGATCTCGCGGCCCGTTATCTCGATCGCTTTTCCAAGGCCGGTCCGGCGATCGGTCTGGAACTTTCCCGCGTCGTCGAAGTCAACGAAAGCCGTGCGTCGAATGCCGACACGCGCAAGCGGGAAGAAGCCTCCCAGCTTGAGAAGGCGCTTGCCGAAGGCAGCCTGCTCGTGCTTCTCGACGAACGTGGCAAGGCGCTCGATTCCGAGGGCTTTGCATCGCTCCTCGGTACGTTCCGCGACAGCGGCAAGCGCGACCTGATGATTGCGATCGGCGGCGCCGACGGCCTCGACCCGAGCCTTCACGCCCGCGCCGATGCGGTACTCAACCTTGGAAAGATGACCTGGCCGCACCAGCTGGTGCGCATTCTGATCGCCGAGCAGCTTTACCGCGCCGTCACCATTCTCTCCGGCCACCCCTATCATCGGGTCTAGGCCAGGTGGGCCGTTTTCCGCGGGATCCCTCACCCGGCAACACGCACCGATAACGAGAATATGCTTGGTCGTGTGCGACAAATCAGATTAGGTTTTTTCTTCATATTTCCGGATGGACGCACGCGAACCGATGACGCGCCGAGGCAGGACCAGCGCTTTCAGCATGGGAAGAGACGACGCAGGACGGCTTGCCCGTAAAGCGGCGGCCTTTGCGCTTGCGCTGGCGATCGGCCTGCCGGCGGGCGCCCAGGAGGTCACGCCGCCCGGCGCCTCGATGGCCGGCCAGGAACAGGGGCCGCCCGATCCTGCCGCCGACCTCACCCTTCGCCGCAACAGCACGCGCAGCGAACTCGACGCGCTTTCGAAGACCATCACGCTGTCGCAGGAGCGCGCCAACGCGCTGACCGAGACCATCGCCGAGATCGACAAGACCAATGAGACGCTGCGCGCTGCGATCGTCGATTCCGCCAAGAAGCGCCAGGGCCTTGAGCAGCAGATCGTCGACGGCGAAAAGAAACTGAGCGATCTGCGAACCAAGGAGGACGCCGTCCGAAAGTCCCTGCACTCGCGCCGCGGGGTACTTGCTGAGGTTCTCGCCGCGCTGCAGCGGATGGGACGCAACCCGCCGCCGGCGATCCTGGTGACGCCGGAGGATGCGCTGTCCTCGGTGCGAAGCGCCATTCTGCTCGGCGCCGTCGTACCCGGTCTTCGCAAGGAAACCGAAAACCTGGTGGCCGACCTCAAGGCATTGGCCGACATTCGCGCCGGCATCGACCGGCAGCGCGAAGAGCTGACCGCGACGATGACGGCCAATGTCGAAGAAGAGCGCCGCATGTCGATGCTCGTCGCCGAAAAGGAGAAGCTGCGCCAGTCGAGCGCCAGCGAACTCGCCGCCGAGCAGCGCAAGGCGCAGGAACTTGCCAGCCAGGCCACCAATCTCCAGGGCCTGATCGGCTCGCTCGAAAGCCAGATCGCCTCTGTTCGAGAGGCCGCAGAAGCAGCCCGCGCCCAGGAGCAAGAGCGCCTGCGCATGAGCGAGGCCGAGCGCGAAGCGGCACGCGAGTTGGCCCGCAATGCCGTGCCCGACAAAAACCGCATTGCGCCAGCATACGTGTTTTCGGAGCTGAGGAATAAGCTTGCCTATCCGGCCGCGGGATCGCTTTTGCGAAAGTTTGGTGATGCCGATGGCACGGGGCACTCCCTGCAAGGGATCATGCTGGAAACCAATCCCGGCGCGCTGGTGACTGCGCCGTCAGATGGCTGGATCGTCTATGCAGGCAATTTCCGCAGTTATGGGCAGATGATCATTCTCAATCCTGGTGACGGCTACCATGTGGTGCTGTCGGGCATGGAGACGGTGAGCGTGCAGACCGGACAATTTGTCGTGGCGGGTGAACCGCTGGCGACGATGGGCGCAAAAAGAGTCGCAAGTGCTGCGGCCTTGGCGCTGGAAACGGACCGGCCGACGCTTTACATTGAATTCCGAAAAGACGGAAAACCGGTTGATTCCCGACCGTGGTGGACCGCAGCAGAGGTTGGAAAGGCGCGAAATGATACGTAGGGCTTCACTTGTTCTGGTCGGAGCGCTCATGGGCGCGACCGCGATGGGCGTGGTTTATTCGGCTGTCGTTCCGGCCGTCGCTGCCAACACTTCGACTTACCGCGAACTGGCAATTTTCGGCGACGTATTCGAACGCGTGCGCGCGCAATATGTGACGCCGCCGCAGGACGACAAGCTGATCGAGAACGCCATCAATGGCATGCTCTCCTCGCTTGATCCGCATTCGAGCTACATGAACTCGGCCGACGCCGAGGACATGCGCACCCAGACCCGCGGCGAATTCGGCGGTCTCGGCATCGAAGTCACGATGGAAGACGACCTCGTCAAGGTGACGAGCCCGATCGACGACACGCCTGCGGCACGCGCCGGTGTGCTTGCCGGCGACTTCATCTCGAAGATTGACGGTGCGGACGTTCGTGGCCTGAAGCTCGAAGACGCCGTTGAAAAGATGCGCGGCGCCGTCGGCACCCCGATCAAGCTGACGATCCTGCGCAAGGGCGCGGACAAGCCGATCGAACTGACGATCGTTCGCGACGTCATCGCCGTTCGCGCCGTCAAGGTTCGCACCGAAGGCGACGTCGGCTACCTGCGCGTCATCTCCTTCACCGAGAAGACCTATGACGACCTGAAAAAGGGCATCGAGAAGATCAAGGCGGAAGTGCCGGCCGACAAGCTCAAGGGCTACGTGCTCGACCTGCGCCTCAATCCGGGTGGCCTGCTCGACCAGGCGATCAACGTCTCCGACGCCTTCCTGGAGCGTGGCGAGGTCGTTTCGACCCGCGGCCGCAATCCGGACGAAACCCGCCGCTTCAACGCGACGCCGGGCGACCTGACCGATGGCAAGCCGGTGATCGTGCTCGTCAACGGCGGCTCGGCTTCCGCTTCGGAAATCGTCGCCGGCGCCCTGCAGGATCTGAAGCGTGCAACCGTTCTCGGCACGCGCTCCTTCGGCAAGGGTTCGGTCCAGACGATCATCCCGCTCGGCGAAGCCGGTGCGCTGCGTCTGACGACGGCGCTCTACTACACGCCGTCGGGCAAATCGATCCAGGGCACGGGCATCTCGCCCGACATCAAGGTCGAACAGCCACTGCCGCCGGAACTGCTCGGCAAGGTCGAGGCTCAGGGCGAATCCGACCTGCGCGGTCACATCCAGGGTCAGAGCGAGACCGACGAAGGTTCGGGCTCGGTCGCCTATGTGCCGCCGGAAACAAAGGACGACCTGCAGCTCAACTACGCACTCGACCTGTTGCGTGGCAAGAAGACGGATCCGACCTTCCCGGCCAACCCGGAACAGGCGCAGCTCAAGAAGTAAGCCTGCAGGGTATGCAATTGAGAGCGCCGCGTGTTCGAAAGAACACGCGGCGCTCTGCATTTCAGTAAGGCGCATCCTCCGCCCAAGGCAGATGCACTGGTCAACGCGACACCGCTAAATTATAGGGGTACAGGCGCTGTCGCGGCCACTGATTCTCAGACCACCGGCGCGCTAAGGGAAGAACAGGCGAAGCGTCTCAGCGCCGCCTCGCACTGCAGCGCCGCGCGTCCTGCTCGATGCGCGAAGGTCGCTGCAGCACTTTGAATTGCTGCGTGTTTTGTCCTTTGATCGACTATGATCATAGGCAGGCGTGCAGAAGCGGCAACATCGCACAGATCGACCGAGGCTCCGTTTGGGAACTGATCTCAATGCCCCCCTGGGCCAGAACCGGCGGGTAAAGCCAGCGGCGAAGCGCAATCCCCGACGCATGCTCGGGTTCTCTCTACTCGGTCTCTGTATTGCGTCGGTCGTCGGACTGTCGCTGTGGGGCACCCTTGCGCCTGATGGGCTGAAGCGCGGTCAGACCGAAACAGCGGCGAGCGAGAGTGCGAAGGGCACCGACGAGAAACCAGCGAAGGCAGATAATGGCCAATCGGGCGTAGGCGGAACGATGAAGCCGGGGACCGCCTATTCCGGCGCCGACGTCGAACATACGCTCACCGATGACGGTTCCACCGTTACCACGTTTTCGCCGCGCGGCCGCGACGGCAAGGGCCCTGCCCTCATCAATGTCGGTCCGATCCGCGGCCAAGATCCGCGCATGGCGGCCATGCCCAATGACGATCTCCTGGAAGAGAGCCCCGCCGGGCGCCTGCCGATCACCGGTCCGGACGGGCTGCGCCCCATGGATCAATATGCGCGGCCCTGGTCCGGCGCGCGCGGCACCCGCATCGCGCTGGTCGTCGGCGGTCTCGGCCTCAGCCAGACCGGAACGCAGAAGGCGATCCGCGACCTGCCGGGCGAAGTGACGCTGGGCTTTGCTACCGCCGGAAACAGCCTGCAGCGCTGGATGCAGGAGGCACGCCGAAGCGGCCATGAGATCCTGCTGCAGCTGCCGATGGAGCCGTTCGACTATCCGGCCAATGATCCCGGCCCCAACGCCTTGCGCATCGGTCTCGGCGCCAAGAAGAACCTTGCGGAGCTGCATCAGAACCTCGCCGAGATCACCAATTATACCGGCATCATGAATTATCTCGGCGGCCGCTTCCTGTCGGATGCCGATGCGCTGGAGCCGGTCATGCGCGATCTCGGCAAGCGCGGCCTGTTGTTCCTCGACGACGGTACCTCGGCGCAATCGCTCTCGGGCAAGCTCGCCGATGCCTTCGATGTGCCGCATGGCTTTGCCGACCTGACACTCGACACCGAGCTCAGCCGCAGCGCGATCCTGAAGAAGCTCGACGAGCTCGAGCGCATTGCGCGCCGCAATGGCACCGCCATCGGTGTCGCCTCCGCCTTCGACGAAAGCGTCGGCGCGATTGCCTCCTGGATCGGCGAAGCACAGGGGCGCGGCATCGAGATCGTCGGCGTTTCCGCGCTCGTCAAGGATCCGCAACAGAACTAGCTTACAGCCATCCCGACAGGATGATTTGACGATTGGAAAGAAGAGGCAACCGATGAGCAAAGACAAGGACAAACAACTCAGAGCGGAGGACCTTCCCTATCGTCCTTGCGTAGGGGTCATGGTGCTGAACCGCGCGGGTCTCGTCTGGGCTGGACATCGCATCGCCGTCGGCAATTCCGAATATGATGGCTCGCCGCAGCAATGGCAGATGCCGCAGGGTGGCATCGACAAGGGTGAGGATCCGCTGAAGGCCGCCTATCGCGAACTCTACGAAGAAACCGGCATGAGCACGGTGTCGCTGCTCGCGGAAGCGCCGGGCTGGATCAACTACGATCTGCCCGAGCACTTGATCGGCATCGGTCTCAAGGGCAAGTATCGCGGCCAGACACAACGCTGGTATGCCTTCCGCTTCGAGGGCGAGGAGAACGAAATCGCCATCAACCCGCCTCCGGGCGGGCATGACCCGGAGTTCGACGCCTGGGAGTGGAAACCGATGCGCGAATTGCCGGATCTGATCGTGCCGTTCAAGCGCAAGGTCTACGAGGAGGTTGTCACGGCCTTCGCGCATCTCGCGCCGTAAGGCGTGTGGCGCAAAAGTGCGCAGCACTTCTCACTGATAAAAAAGCCGGCGAGATCGCCGGCTTTTCTTTCAAATATTGCGCCGAACTCAGTCGGCTTCGGCCTCGTTGGCCGGGGCAGCGTTGAGCTGACCGTATTTCTCTTCGCCGATCTTGTCGAGCAGTTCGAGCTGGGTTTCCAGGAAGTCGATATGGCCTTCTTCGTCGGCGAGCAGTTCTTCGAAGAGCTTCATGGAGACATAGTCTCCGGCGGCATGACAGATGTCGCGCGATTTCTTGTAGGCGGTGCGGGCGTCGTATTCGCCGGCGAGGTCGGCCTTCAGCACTTCCTTGACGTTCTGGCCGATGCGCAGCGGCGCAACCGTCTGCAGGTTGGGGTGGCCTTCAAGGAAGATGATGCGCGCAACGAGCTTGTCGGCATGCTGCATCTCCTCGATGGATTCTGCGCGCTCCTTCTTGGCGAGAAGCGTGTAACCCCAGTCTTCGAGGAGGCGGTAATGCAGCCAATACTGGTTGACGGCACCGAGTTCGAGATAGAGCGCTTCGTTAAGCTGCTCGATGACTTTTTTGTCGCCTTTCAAGATCCGCCCTCCGATTATCCTCATGGAATTGTTTGAGGCGGGTCATGAAATCAAATATCTCGGCGTCCGTCGAGTCGCGGTGCGCGTGATATTGCTCGGTGGTGCGGATGATGATGTCGACGACATTGGGGAAGCAACCGCAGCAACGGCCGCGCTTTTCCATCGCGTGATAGACTTTCGCCGGCACGATCAGCTGCCAACAGTCCTCGTCGAGGAGGCCGATGATCGTATCCTCGATCTCTTTTTCCGTGATGAAATTGCAGCTGCAAACCAGCATGTCGTCTCGCCTGTCGTACGCAACGCCCTGTATCAGCGCATAAAGCAAAACAGGACATTTAGTGTCAACTAAAAACTCCGCGAGCGGAAGTTGCAGGTCGATTAGAACGACTCTAAACTTGACAAAAAACTTCGTCTTTTCAGAATTTTAGAGAAACATGAACGACTATTCTTGTAAACCAGAGGTCGATCATGCCGCGCGTGTCCTGCGACATTTTTACACACCGCAGGCGCTACCCTACTATGAAGAGCCCGACTGTGGCCTGCACACATGATGATCCGGACCGTTCCGGACCTCGCGTAAGTTGATCTGCTTTTTCCTCGAAAGGCCCACCCGGCTGCCCGTTGAAGCAGCGCGGGTCGGACCCTGCCTTCAATGGAAATTACGCCCCTTCGGCATCACGTCCGCCACCTCGGCCGTCGTCTGTTCCGGGCTGCCACCGGAACGCCGTGCCGTGGCAAGGCGCAGATCGCCCTGCGCCTTCTTCTCGCGCGCGTCGCCGGTCGGCCTCAGCGCTTCATCGGCACGGTCGCTTGCGCCGAACCGCCGCGCCTCTGCACGCAACAGTCCCAGCATCGGTGTGATGTCTTCGATGTGTTCGGCGACCACATGGATGACACTGCTTTCGCGCTGCAGCCGGCCGCGGATCTTGACCAGCCGCGCGCCCATGACCACCGACCGATAGGTCGCAAACACCTTCGGCCAGACGATCGCATTGGCAACGCCGGTTTCGTCCTCGATCGTCATGAAGATCACCCCCTTGGCGGAGCCCGGACGCTGGCGAACGAGCACCAACCCGGCGACCGTTATCCGCCGCCCGACCGGGGCGGTCGCAAGCGTGCGGCTGGTGACGATGCCCTTCTCGGAAAGCGCCTCTCGCAGGAAGGAGACCGGATGCGCCTTGAGCGAGAAGGAGAGATAACGATAGTCGTTGATCACCTGCTCGCCCGGCAGCATCTCCGGCAGGATCATGGCTGGCTCCGGCCGCAATTCCTCCCTCGCTGCGCCTTCGAAGAGCGGCAGCCTTTCGGCAGCACTCTTTTCGTCCAGCGCCTTTACCGCCCAGAGCGCCTTGCGGCGATCGAGCCCGATCGAACGGAAAGCGTCCGCATCGGCGAGCCTTTCGAGCGCGGAGCGGGAGAGACCCGAACGCAGCCAGAGGTCACGGACCGTCCCGTAACCGGTACCCCGGTTGGCGACGAGTTTCTTCTCGATCTCTTCTTGGTTCAGCCCTTTGATAGAATTGAGGCCGAGGCGCATCGCCTTGTCAGTCTTGATCACGTCCTCCATTTCGCGATGACGCGGCTCGATGGCACCCTTATCGAGGCCGCCGTCTTCGAGATCGGCATCCCAGACCGAATGGTTGATGTCGACGGGCCGCACCCGGACCCCATGCTCGCGCGCGTCGCGCACCAGTTGCCCGGGCGCGTAAAAGCCCATCGGCTGCGAGTTCAGAAGCGCGGCACAGAAGACATCCGGGTAATAGGTCTTCAGCCAGGAGGAGACATAGACCAAGAGCGCGAAGGACGCGGCATGGCTTTCGGGAAAGCCATATTCGCCGAAACCTTCGATCTGCTTGAAACAACGCTCGGCAAAGTCCCTGTCATAGCCATTCTTGACCATGCCTTCGATCATCTTCTCGTGGAAGGTATGAATGGTGCCGGTGCGCTTGAAGGTCGCCATGGCACGCCGTAGCCGGTCAGCCTCGCTGGGTGAGAACCCAGCGGCGGTAATCGCGATCTGCATCGCCTGTTCCTGGAAGAGCGGTACGCCGAGCGTTCGCTCCAGCACCACCTTTAGTTCAGGGCTCGGATATTCGATGGGGATATTGCGAGCACGCTGCTCCCGCCGTTTCAGATAGGGGTGCACCATGTTGCCCTGGATCGGCCCTGGCCGGACGATCGCCACCTCGATGACGAGGTCGTAGAAGATGCGCGGCTTCAGCCTTGGCAGCATGCTCATCTGCGCCCGGCTCTCGATCTGGAAGACGCCGATCGTATCGGCGCGGCAGATCATGTCGTAAACGTCCTTCTGGTCATCCTTGAAGAGCTGATGCAGGGTTTTCCGCTCGCCGTAATGCCGGTCGAGCAGCTCGAAGGCCCGGGCGATGCAGGTGAGCATGCCGAGCGCCAGCACGTCGATCTTCAGGATCTTCAGCGTGTCGAGATCGTCCTTGTCCCACTCGATCATGTAGCGGTCTGGCATCGCCGTGTTCATGATCGGCACGACCTCGTCGAGCCGGTCGCGGGTGATGACGAAACCGCCAACATGTTGGGAGAGGTGGCGCGGGAAGCTCATCAGCTCCGTGGCATAATCGAGCACCCGGACAGTCGTCGGGTCCTTCGTATCGAGACCGGCAGCCTGCGCCTCGCGCTCGGAAAGATCGGCCACCGACCAGCCCCAGACCGAGCCGGCGAGCGCCGATTGCACGTCCTCGGAAAAGCCGAAGGCCTTGGCGGTCTCGCGGCCGGCCGAGCGCGCCCGGTAGCTGATGACGGCCGCCGTCAGCCCCGCATGCTCCCTGCCGTAGGTGCGGTAGATATGCTGGATCACCTCTTCCCGCTTCTCGTGCTCGAAATCGACGTCGATATCCGGCGGCTCGTCCCGCTCGGTCGAGAGGAAGCGATCGAAGAGCAGGGTGGTCGAAAGCGGGTCGACCTCGGTAATGCGCAGGCAATAGCAGACGGTGGAGTTCGCCGCCGAACCGCGCCCCTGGCAGAGGATTTTGGCGCCGCGCGCAAACTGCATGATATTGCGCACCGTCAGGAAGTAGGGCTCGTAGCGCTTGCTGGCGATCAACTCGAGCTCGTATTCGATCTGCTTGGAAACCTTCTGCGAAATGCCGTCGGGATAGCGCTCGTGCGCACCCTCCATCGTCAGTCGCCGCAGAGTCTGTGTCGGTGTCTCGCCCGGAGTGCTTTCGTCCGGATATTGATATTCGAGCTCCGACAACGAGAACTTCAGCCTCCCAAAAAAATGCCCGGTATTGGTGATCGCTTCCGGGTAATCACGGAAGATGCGCGCCATTTCGGCAGGCGCCTTCAGATGCCGTTCGGCATTGGCGTGCAGCCGATAGCCGGCCGTGGCGATTGTCACATGCTCGCGGATGGCGGTGACGACATCGGCAAGCGGCCGGCGGTCGGCGGCATGAAACAGCGGACTGTTGGTGGCGACGATCTTCACCGCCGCATGGCGGGCGATGGTCGCAAGCCCGGCAAAGGCAAGCTGATCGAAGCCGTCATAACGCGGTACCAGCGCCAGATAGAGCCGACCCGAGAAATGCGGGTTCAGGCGTTTGAGAAAATCGGCAAGCAGGGTTGCCTCCGGCGCGCCGATCACCGGATCCGGCAGCACGACGAGCAACAGGTCCTCGCCCCACTCGACGAGATCGGCTTCATAGAGCGTGCAGGTGCCCTTCTTGGCGCGCAGGTTTCCAGCACTCAGCATCCGGCAGAGATTGCCCCAGCCGCGGCGATTGCAGGGATAGGCGAGCACGTCGGGCAGATCTTCCGCAAAGGAGAGCCGCGCGCCAGGCTGAAAGGCGTATTTCTCCACCTTGGCCTGCGCATGCGCGCGCACCACGCCGGCAACCGTATTGCGGTCAGCAATGCCAAGGCCGCCAATGTTAAGACGGCTCGCCGCAACCACCATCTCGCCCGGATGAGACGCGCCTTCGAGGAAGGAGAAATTCGACCAGGCGCCGATCTCGAAATAGGGGACAGCGTCGCTCATGCGAAGACTCCATGCATGAACCAGCGCGGCGGGGCGCTCGCACCATAATGCCCCTCGCGAAACAGCCAGAACCGCCGGCCGCGTTCGTCTTCCACCCGAAAATAATCGCGCTCCATCGCCGGCTCGCCGTCGAGCCACCACTCGCCGGCGATCCGCTCCGGCCCCTCGGCCCGCGCAATGCGGTGCAGCGTGCGCCGCCAGCGGAAGCTTCTCGGCGGCCCCTCCGGCACCTCGGCCACCGCCTCCACCGGCTCGGGGCTTGGAAAGAGCCGCTGCGGCCGAGCCGCCGCGGCAAGCAGGATCGCGGGAATGTTTTGCGCAGGCGCCTCGGCCTTGCCCATGAGCGCGAGATCCGTGAGTGGGCGGAAGCTTGCCGCCCGCTCCGGCACGTGGCTTTCCGACAGAGCCGGCACCAGCAGGCTCTCCGCCCCGAACCTTGCCATCACTCGGTCGGCAAAGGCCGCAAGCGGGCGCTCGCGATCCGGCGTGCCGGAGAAATCCTCCTGCATCGCCTCGTATTTTTCGCTCTTCGGCACCGAGAGCCTGAGGATTTCGAAGCCGAAGCCGGCATCGAGATCCTCGTGCACCGCCTGCAGCCGTTCACGGAAGAGACCGGCGACGCGCCGCGGCTCGTTGAGCGGCGAGGACGTGCCGGCGGCGATGCGGAAGACCGCGCCATCGACGCGGAAAAGCAGAAGCTCGAACAGACGCCCGCCCTGCCCACGCTTTTCCAGTTCCGGCTTCAGCCGCATCGCCAGCTCTTCCGTCAAGCCGAGAATATCGTCTTCGCCCTGGACCGGTTCGCCGAGACGGCGCTCCACTGAGAGGGCGGCGACGGGCAACCGCGGCGACAGTGGCTCATCCTCCCGCCCGAGCGCCTGATCGAGGCGCAGAAGCAGGGTCGCGCCGAACCGGCGGGCAAGCGGCGCGCGCGGCGCCTCGACGATGTCGCCGACCTGCTTGAGCCCGACCCGGCCAAGCGTTTCGATCGTCTCCCGCGGCAGCCGAAGAGCCGCCATCGGCAGCGGCGCCAGCACCCGCGCCGCCTCGTCCGGGGCAAGAATGCCGTCGGAGCCGAACCGCGCCACCGCCCAGGAGAGCCCGGCGGAAGAGGAGATCGCCGCGCGGGCTTCGACCCCCAGATGAAAGAGACGGGCGAGCAGATCGTCGAACAGCGCCTTTTCCCCGCCGAGAAGATGGGCGCAGCCGGTGATGTCGAGAAAGAGGCCGCTGTCGCCATCGAGCGCGACGAGCGGTGTATAGCGGCAACACCAATCCGCAAGGCCTTCGAGCAGGGCCCGATCGGCAGCGGGATCGGCCGGCAGCACGTCGATCTCGGGACACATGGCCCGGGCTTCGGCAACACCCTGACCGATGTGAAACCCGCACTTTTCGGCGTAACCGTCGAGCGCGACGAGGCGCATCGCGCTCTTCACCTTGTCAGCGAAGACGACAGGCGGATGCTCAGGACGCCCGCGGGAAAGCCACGAGTTCCCCCAGCGTTTGCGGGCGACCCGATCGGCCGGAAGATGCGGAAAGGCGAGCGACAGAATGCGCTGGTTCTGGATCTGCCGCAGCAGCGGCTGGTAGGGGCTCGACGGGGTAAAGGCGGCGGTCATGGGGGTTCCACTCCAGCAGGAAGCCGAGCGGCGCAGGAGCCCTGCTCTTCTCGGCGATGATATGAAAGACGGGATGGCCGATGCTGCCGCGAAGCATCGATCCATCCGGTAGGGGACGCTCGCGCGCCGGCGCCGGCTCGACGAGGAAGCGGAAGAAGGCGCTGCTCGCCTCCTCGTGCCCGGACTGGCGCAGGAGCAGAAGGGGAACATGGCCCGCGCGTGAGCGAACATGCAGGCGCCGGCTCTCGCTGAGCGCAAGAGCTGCGGGATTGCCGCGAATTTCCAGGATGACGGCACAGAAGCTCGGGACGGAAAGCGCCGCCTCGGCGATCCAGAGCGCGTCCTTCACCGTGCGCGGCAGGCTGAAGACGAGGCCGCGGACATCGAGCCCATAGGCCTTGAGACCCAATCCATAGGGCAGGCCCGCCTCGTTGGAAGCCATCGACTGGCTGATCCAGAGAACCGGAGCTGCCGGCTCGCCTTTTTCCAGGCGCGCCTGCTGGCAGAGCACGCTGAGTGCCGCGGCAAAACCGGCGGCAGCGCCGGCATCGCGCGTCTCGGCATTGCGGATTTCCGTCATGCCTTCGAGCGGTAGGCCGCCTTCGAGAAGCGTGTCCAGATCCGCAACCCCGAGCGCAAGCGCCCGACGGCCAGGCTCATCTTCCTCGCGCTGACGGAAGCCGCCGGGATCGGCCGCCTTGGCGGCGCGCACGACGCCCGGAAGCCGACGGTTTTCGATCCTGGCTATGGTCTCTCGGAGCGAAAGTACCGTCTCCCGCTCCACGGCTTTGTCGGCCATGACGGTCAACTCCCATCATAAATGTTCATGTTATGTTCTATTAGATTCCAGAGCTTCCTAAATGAGTCAACAGCCAATTCTAAGAATTTATTCCTGTCCCCATGCCCGCGGAATTCAACACTCGAAAAACACTGGCAAAATCGCTATATGGAGGGCAACAAGGAGTGCCTATGGCCCGCATTGACCAGACCGATGATTGGCGGGAACGCCACGCACCGACGCTTACCACTTTTGAACAGCTCGCACTGGAAGCCTACGGCCACCTGCCGCAGGAATTCCGCCAGCTGACGACCGACCTCATCATCGAAGTTGCCGACTTCCCGAGCGACGACATTTTCGAGGACATGGCACTGGAAACGCCTTTCGACCTGCTCGGCCTTTTCGAGGGCCGTGGCATCAGCGAGCGCTTCACCATGGAAACCGGCCAGTTTCCAAACCGCATCACCCTCTATCGCCGCCCGATCATCGACTATTGGGCTGAGAACGAGGAGACGCTGGGTGACATCATCACCCATGTCCTGATCCATGAGATCGGCCATCACTTCGGCCTTTCCGACGACGACATGGAGCGGATCGAAGCCAGCGTCGAGCACGTCGGCGGCTAACCCGTTTTATCTGCCCCTCATCCGCCTGCCGGCACCTTCTCCCCGCAAGCGGGGCGAAGGAGACTCGCGGTACCGTTCGCATCCCAATCGGAGCACGGGTTAACCGATACCAGAAAACAGGCCTCACACGCCGATTGCGAGCATCAACCGCGTCCCCTCGCCCCGCCTGCGGGGAGAGGGTTAGGGTGAGGGGCAAACTTGCACGACGGCAAACAGCCTCGACTACTGTTCCGACAGCTTGATATCCGGGGTGTAATCCTTGCCCTCGACCTCCTTGAACACCGCCTGGCCGCACTGCATGTGCTGCGTATCGGCGTTGAAGGCATAGGTGGGCGAGCCGTGCAGGCTCCAGCCCTGGTTCAGCGCTGCCGTCACCTTGTGACAGAAGGAAGCGTCGTCGGGACCGGTCAGGAAGCGATAGAGTTTCAAGATCTTGTCTTTCGTTTTTCGATGAGATCCGCCTTGGCGGCGAGCATCACGGCCTGATCGAGGTGCAGCCGCTCGACCATCCGTCCGTTGAGATTGATGACGCCCTTGCCGGCGTTTTCCGAGAGCGCAAAGGCAGCGATGATCGCGCGCGCCTCGTCGACAGCGATCTGCTCTACGCCGAAACGTTCGTTCGCCGGGCCGATCTGGGCCGGGTGGATCAGCATCTTGCCGTCATAGCCCATGTCGCGGCCCTGCCGGCATTCCTCGTCGAATCCATCAGCGTCGCGAAAATCGTTGAACACGGCGTCGATGACGTCGAGCCCGCCGCCGCGCGCCGCCAGCAGGATCTGCATCAGCCAGGGGATCAGATAGGGACGGCCGGGGCGATCCGGAACGCCGGTGTCCTTGCGCAGGTCGTTGAGACCAACGACGAAACAATCGAGCCGGCCGCCGAAGGTGCGGCCGGTCTCGGCGATAAGAGGCGCGTTGATGACACCGCGCGGCGTCTCGATCATCGCCCAGAGACGCAGCGTCTCCGGCGCATCGTTTTCGGCCAGCCAGTCGGCCGCCGCCTGGATATCCGCCGGGCTTTCGACCTTCGGCAGAAGAATGGCGTCGGGCTTCGCCGCAAGCACCGCGGCGAGATCGTCCTGGCCAAAGCCGGAACCGAGCGCATTGATGCGGATGACGATCTCACAATCCGGCCGGTTCATCGTCAGATGCCGAACCAGCGCCTCGCGTGCTTCCATCTTGCGCTCAGGCGCAACCGCATCCTCGAGATCGAAGATCGCGGCATCGGTCGCGAGTTCAGCGACCTTGGCAAGCGCGCGGGCATTGTCGGCCGGCACCGATAGCACCGAGCGACGCAGGCGCACCGGGTGATGTTCGATCGATTTGCTCATGTTTCAGTTGTGCCCGCCTTTGCCTCGTTCCGCAAGACGAGGCGAACCGCCGCACCCCTTTCGCAAAGCCGCCTCTTGCAAGTGCGGGGAGGAGCCCCCACATCGCCATCAGAAAGGTGACGATTATGCAAAGCATTCGCTCTGTTCTCTTCACGGCCGCAGCCCTGACCATCACGTTTGCGGCCTTCGTTCTGACCGCCTCGCTGGCGCTGGCACTGGCCGGCATCGCCGCCGTCGTCGTGATCGGCAGCGCGATTGCCGCCCGGCTGAACCTCAGGCCGGCCCGCGCCACCGCCCGTCCGGCCGCCGCCGCTGCCGCCCACGGCCAGCGCGAGATGCGCATCTGGAACGACGGTCGCGGCACGATCATCGACCTCTGATCCCGGCGATCGTAGTGATCCGCAATCGGGCCGATCCGTAATCGGCTCGAAGCCTTTTGCTGTTTCTCGAGAGCTGCCATTCAGCCGGCTGCGAAATTTTTCCATCCCCGTGTCGGATCGATCGCTCCATGTCCGTCCTTGAGGCAGGCCAGCACGGTCCTGGCTCTTCGAACAGGATGGAGAACGACATGGACACTGAGACGCAGCAAACCGAAACGAAGCAGCCGGCACCGGTCCTGAACGGGCTTCTGCCCTATCTTCAGGTCGATGGCGCCGCCAAGGCATCCGAATTCTACCAGCGCGCCTTCGGCGCCAAGGAGGTCAACCGGCATCCGCTCGACGAGCAGGGCCGGACGATGCACATCCATCTCTACGTCAACGGCAGCTCGCTGATGCTGGCGGATGCCTATCCGGAATATGGCCATCCGCTGGAAAAGCCGCAGGCCTTTACCTTGACGCTCACCGTCGAGGACATCGATGCCTGGTGGGACCGCGCCGTTGCCGCCGGCGCCGAGGTGGTGATGCCGATCGAGGTGATGTTCTGGGGCGACCGCTACGGCCAGCTCCGCGATCCCTTCGGCGTTCTCTGGGCCATGAACAGCCCGGTGAAGGCAGGCTGAGGGCTTCCCGACAATCGAAATCCGGACGAAGCTTTCACGGGCGGGCATTTTCACCCGCCCGGCGGAGCGTGTTTGGATAGATTTTCCTTCATTTCGGCGCAAAACTCATCTAAACGCTAGCGCAACATTCTTCTGAAATCGAAGGCCTGAAGTTATGGAAAAATTCGTCAAGCTCACCGGTGTCGCCGCCCCCCTCCCCGTCGTCAACATCGACACGGACATGATCATTCCGAAGGATTACCTGAAGACGATCAAGCGCACCGGCCTAGGCAAGGGTCTTTTCGCCGAAGCCCGCTACAATGAGGATGGCTCGGTCAACCCGGACTTCGTGCTCAACAAACCCGCCTACCAGAACGCCAAGATCCTGGTTGCCGGCGACAACTTCGGCTGCGGCTCCTCGCGCGAGCATGCCCCCTGGGCGCTGCTCGACTTCGGCGTCCGCTGCGTGATCTCCACGTCCTTTGCCGACATCTTCTACAACAACTGTTTTAAGAACGGCATTCTGCCGATCGTCGTCAGCCAGGCCGACCTCGACAAGCTGATGGACGACGCTTCGCGCGGCTCCAACGCCATCCTCTCGGTCGACCTGGAATCCCAGGAAATCACCGGCCCGGACGGCGGCTCGGTCAAGTTCGAGGTCGATGCCTTCAAGCGCCACTGCCTGCTGAACGGCCTCGACGATATCGGCCTGACGCTGGAAAAGGCAACCGCGATCGACAGCTTCGAGAAGACGGTCGGCGCCTCGCGCCCCTGGGCTTAAAGCGAGACATGGCGCGCAAGCTCATCTCTTCGGGTTCGCCCTTCGAAAAGACGGCAGGCTATTCGCGTGCCGTCGCGATGGGCGACTGGTGCTTCGTCTCCGGCACGACCGGCTACGACTATGCCACCATGACCATGCCCGAAACGGTGGAAGAGCAGGCGCGCAATTGCCTGAAGACGATCGAGGGCGCACTGAAGGAAGCGGGCTTCTCGCTTAAAGACGTGGTGCGCAATCACTACTACGTCACCGATGCCAGCTTCGCCGACCGGGTGTTCCCGATCTTCGGCGAAGTCTTCGGCGAGATCCGTCCGGCCGCAACCATGATCGTCTGCGATCTGATCCGCCCGGAAATGCTGATCGAGATCGAAGTCACCGCCCTCCGCGGCTGAGACCGAGCTTTTCTGCTCACGCCATCTCTTCTCAAATCGATTCCGATTTTGGCCAATATGCGATAGTCCATGGACACCGCCTGCTAGACCTATGCTGAACCGGAAGACGATTATGCAATTCGAAGGCACCGCAGATTACATCGCCGACAAGGACCTGATGATCGCCGTCAATGCTGCGATCCGGCTGGAGCGGCCGCTGCTCGTCAAGGGTGAACCCGGCACCGGCAAGACCGAGCTTGCCCGCCAGATTGCCGCTGCCCTTGGCCTCGATCTGATCGAATGGAGCGTCAAGTCGACGACCAAGGCGCAGCAGGGCCTTTACGAGTATGATGCCGTGTCGCGCCTGCGCGACAGCCAACTCGGCGACGAGCGCGTCAACGAGGTCAGGAACTATATCCGCAAGGGCAAGCTCTGGCAGGCCTTCGAGGCCGACCGTCGCGTGGTGCTTCTGATCGACGAGATCGACAAGGCCGACATCGAGTTTCCGAACGACCTCTTGCAGGAACTCGACCGCATGGAATTCCATGTCTACGAGACCGGCGAGATGATCGGCGCCCGTCACCGGCCGATCGTCATCATCACCTCCAACAACGAGAAGGAACTGCCGGACGCCTTCCTGCGTCGCTGCTTCTTCCACTATATCCGCTTCCCCGATGCCGAAACGCTCGCGCGCATCGTCGAGGTGCACTATCCCGGCATCCGCAAAACGCTGCTATCTGCGGCCCTTGCCGCCTTCTACGACATCCGCCAGGTGCCGGGCCTCAAGAAGAAGCCGTCCACCTCCGAAGCGCTCGACTGGATCCGCCTGCTTGTCGCCGACGAGGTCGATCCGGCCGACCTCCGCGTCGACGCCAAGACCATGCTGCCGAAGCTGCACGGGGCGCTGTTGAAGAACGAGCAGGACGTGCATCTCTTCGAGCGCCTGGCCTTCATGGCGCGCCGCGACGGATGAGGCCGGACGCCCACAAGGTCCTGATCTACGCCACCTGGCAGGACCACCTGCTGGTCTTCGACGAGCCGGACTTTCCCGAAATCGAGTTGCAGGTACCCGGCGGCACGATGGAGCCGGGCGAAAGCCCTGAAGCTGCCGCCTTGCGGGAATTCGTGGAAGAGACCGGGTTGACGCCATCGCGGGCCCTCACCCATCTCGTCACGAAGGACTACTCCTTCCGGAAGGAAGGCCAGACCATCTGCCATCGCCGGCACTATTTTCATGTCGCCCTTGCCGGCGAGCAACAGAAAACCTGGCTGCACCATGAAATGACGCCCTTTGGCGGTGGTGCGCCGATCCGCTTTCGCTTCTTCTGGCTCGGCTTAGACGAGGCTAGCCGTCGGCTCGGATACGGCATGCAGGACGGCCTAGATTATCTTCACACGCACGGAAGTTGCCCCTCACCCTAGCCCTCTCCCCGCAGCCGGGGAGAGGGGACGGAAATGGCGACGGTCGCCGCGAGACAATGATGTCCGGGCTTCTTTCTGGAACGGAAATGATCGGCCCCTGGGAGGCGCGAGCGGGTGCCACAAGCTCCCTTCTCCCCGCCTGCGGGGAGAAGGTCGCGGCAGCGGGATGAGGGGCCGCCCGACCGCCCGAATCGTTTTTCTTGACCCCCGCGCCCCAGTCGCGCTATCAAATTCCTCGTGGTGATTTGGCCGGCCGGCTTGCAGCCACGTTAAACAAGTCGCTAAAGGGCCGAGGAAAGTTGGATTTCCGAGGACCGGTCGCGATCAATCGCCGCCGGTTTTTTTGTATTGATCGAGTGGAAGCCCATGCCCATCAAGATTCCCGATACGCTGCCCGCTTTCGAAACCCTCGTGCATGAGGGTGTGCGGGTGATGACCGAGACCGTGGCGATCCGTCAGGATATCCGCCCGCTCCAGATCGGGCTCCTGAACCTCATGCCGAACAAGATCAAGACCGAGATCCAGATGGCGCGCCTGATCGGCGCCTCGCCGCTGCAGGTGGAATTGTCGCTGGTACGCATCGGCGCCCACCGGGCGAAGAACACCTCGGAAGATCACCTGCTTTCTTTCTACGAGACCTGGGACGAGGTGAAGGGCCGCAAGTTCGACGGCTTCATCATCACCGGCGCGCCGGTCGAGACGCTCGAATACGAGGACGTCACCTATTGGGACGAATTGAAGCGCATCCTCGATTGGACGGAGACCAACGTGCATTCGACGCTCAATGTCTGCTGGGGGGCGATGGCGGCGATCTACCATTTCCACGACGTGCCGAAGTATCCGCTGAACGAGAAGGCCTTTGGCGTCTACCGCCACCAGAACCTCAATCGCTCGTCGGTCTATCTCAACGGCTTCTCCGACGACTTCGCCGTCCCCGTCTCGCGTTGGACCGAGGTCAGGCGTGCCGACATCGACAAGGTGCCCAGCCTCGAAATCCTGATGGAATCGAAGGAGATGGGCGTCTGCCTCGTGCACGAGAAAAAGGGCAACCGGCTCTACATGTTCAACCACGTGGAGTATGATTCGACCTCGCTGTCGGACGAATATTTTCGCGACGTGGACGCAGGCGTGCCGATCAAGATGCCGCACGACTATTTCCCGCACAACGATTCGACCCTGCCGCCGCAGAACCGCTGGCGCAGCCATGCGCACCTCTTCTTCGGCAACTGGATCAACGAGATGTACCAGACGACGCCCTATGATCTCGCAGAGATCGGCACCGGAGAAAGCCAGGACTGACCGATGTTCATCCCCTTCTTCCTCGAACTCAAAGCGGCGAAAGTTCCGGTGACGCTCCGGGAATTCCTGTCGCTGATCGAGGGGATGGAGGCGGGCATCGCCACATTCGATGTCGAAGCCTTCTACTTCCTGGCGCGCACGGCGCTGGTGAAGGACGAGCGCCATATCGACCGCTTCGACCGGGTGTTCCAGCACTGCTTCTCCGGGCTCGAGGCGGTCAATCCCATGGAGACGGGCGAAGAGGCCGTCATCCCCGAGGACTGGCTGCGCAAGCTCGCCGAAAAACACCTGACCGAGGAAGAAAAGCGCCTGATCGAATCCCTCGGGGGCTTCGACAAGCTGATGGAGACCCTGCGCCAACGGCTTCGGGAGCAGCAAGGCCGGCATCAGGGCGGCTCGAAATGGATCGGCACCGCCGGCACCTCCCCCTTCGGCGCCTATGGCTACAATCCCGAAGGGGTCAGGATCGGCCAGGACCAGTCGCGCCACCGCCGCGCCGTCAAGGTCTGGGACCGGCGCGAGTTCAGGGATTATGACGACACGGTCGAACTCGGCACCCGCAACATCAAGGTGGCGCTGAAAAGGCTCAGGCGCTGGGTGCGCCAGGGGGCGGCTGACGAACTCGACCTTTCCGGCACGATCCGTGCCACCGCCGAGCACGGCTATCTCGACGTGGTGACGCGGCCCGAACGCCGCAATGCGGTCAAGCTGCTGATGTTCTTCGATATCGGCGGCTCGATGGACGATCACATCCGCATCGTCGAGGAACTGTTTTCAGCCGCCCGCGGCGAGTTCCGCCATATGGAGCATTTCTACTTCCACAACTGTGTCTATGA
This sequence comes from Ensifer sp. 22460, assembly GCF_052044935.1. Taxonomy (NCBI): domain Bacteria; kingdom Pseudomonadati; phylum Pseudomonadota; class Alphaproteobacteria; order Hyphomicrobiales; family Rhizobiaceae; genus Ensifer; species Ensifer sp. 22460. Next base: position 69,553 of record NZ_JBQENZ010000009.1, on the reverse strand, counting down.
GGGTCTGTGGAAGGACAATCGTCGCCGCCGCGTCGACATCACCCGCACCACCGAAGTGCTGCGCACCTATGGCGGCGACTATCGCGCCATCTTCGTCGGCGACGCGTCGATGAGCCCCTATGAGATCAGCCATCCCGGCGGCTCGGTCGAACATTGGAACGACGAGGCAGGCGCACTCTGGCTTTCGCGCATGACAGCGCATTTTCCGCGTTCGATCTGGATCAATCCCGTGCCCGAACAGCACTGGGGCTACACCCAGTCGATCGGCATGGTGAAGAGCCTGTTCGAGGGGCGGATGTTCCCTTTGACGCTCGCCGGCCTGCAGGATGCCACCAAGCAGCTATCGCGCTGACATGACCGCAGAGAGGTCGCTGTAGCACCTTGAATAGCTAGACGTTTTTGCCCTCAGGCCAGAGACGAAGCAAGGCCCCATTTAGTATGATTTTCCGGTTGCCGTGCCTTTGGAAATGACGCAGGTTGCTGCGGTCGCGAAGAGGGAGCCAGCGGTGAACATGCATCAGAACACGGAAATCTTCGGCCATCTGCCGTCCGGCGAGCCGGTCCATCGTATGGTGCTCTCCGGTGGCGGCCTCACCGCCCATGTCTTGACCTGGGGCTCGGTGATCCAGGACCTGCGCCTGGAAGGCCATGAGCCGCCATTGGTGCTCGGTTTCGCCGATCTCGAAAGCTATCTCGCCCATTCGCCCTATCTCGGCGCGACACCGGGGCGCTGCGCCAACCGGATCGCCGACGGGCGCTTCACGCTCGACGGTGAGACCTACCAGCTCGAACTGAACGAGAAGGGTGTCACCCACCTGCACGGCGGCAGCGACAATATCGGCAAGCGCAACTGGACGATCGTCCGCCAGACGCCTGATAGCGTGACGCTCACCATTACCGATCCGGATGGACGCGCCGGCTATCCCGGCAACTGCAAGGTCACTTGCACCTACGCGCTGAAGCCCGGCGGCGTCTTGAGCGTCGTCTACGAGAGCGAGACCGACCGGCCGACGCTCGCCAATGTCTGCCAGCACAGCTACTTCAATCTCGACGGCACTGTCGACGCGCTCGGACACGACATCATGATCGCCGCCGACCACTACCTGCCGACCAACGAACGCCAGGTGCCGACGGGCGAGATCCGTGCGGTCGAGGGCACCGCCTTCGATCTCCGCGAAATGACGTCGATGCGTCGCCAGACCGAAGGTGAACGCATCAGCTACGACCACAATTTCTGCCTTTCGAACGAGCCCATGGCGAAACATTCGGTGGCGCTTGCCCGCAGCATCAATTCCGGCGTCACGCTCGAAGTGCTGACGACCGAGCCTGGTGTGCAGCTCTATACCGGCGCAAAGCTCGACATCCCCGTCCCCGGCCTCGAGGGACGCCGCTACGGCGCATTTGCCGGTTTCTGCCTGGAAACGCAGATCTGGCCGGACGCCATCAACCATGCCGGCTTCCCGAACGCGGTACTGCGCACCGGTGAGATCCGCCGGCAGGAGACGGACTACGTCTTCATGAAGAGCTGAGTGGCGCGCGGGCGTCGACGATCTCTAGCGACAAGGGAAGGGACGGCGAACGTTCCAAGGACCGTCGTGCTGTCCGATCGCCGACAGGTGTTCGCATGGCGAAGCATCCGGTTGCGAAGCGCAATGCGCCTGACGGCGGATGCCGTTCATTTCCAAAATAACAGTGAAATGAAGTGGTTGGGAGAAATTGGAGCGGGTGAGGCGATTCGAACGCCCGACCCCAACCTTGGCAAGGTTGTGCTCTACCCCTGAGCTACACCCGCTCATAAACCGCGGTCCGGGGGTAGTCGGTGGACCGTGGCGTCGCTGTCTTGCGGCGACGGGCGGTATATGGCCTAAGCGATTTTGGAATGCAACAGGGAAATGACGAGAAATCGAATATTTTTTTGGAGACCCCTCGCGAAGCCCGGAAATGCCGCGTTTTCGGCCGCTGCCGCCGCCTGTGAGATTGCGCGGCCACCGGCTTCTCCCCTAAAGCAGAGGCGAAACGAATGCCCAAGGGATGAGAATCATGAGTGAATCACAGCCGAAGACCGCCGAAGACCTCTTTCATTTTCTCGACGGACTTGGGATCGAGCATAAAACCAAGAGCCACGAGCCGGTGTTCACCGTCGCCGAATCGGTGGCGCTGCGTGACGAGATCCCTGGCGGCCACACGAAAAACCTTTTCGTGAAGGACAAGAAGGACAACTATTTCCTGCTCACCGTCGAGGAACACGCGACGGTGGACCTGAAGACCGTTCACCAGGTGATCGGTGCGGCAAGCAAGGTGTCCTTCGGCAAGCCGGAGAAGCTGATGGAATATCTGGGCGTCATTCCAGGTGCCGTGACCGCCTTCGGCGCGATCAATGACACCGAGGGCAACGTCAAGATGATCCTCGACGAGGAGCTGATGAAGTTCGACGTCGTCAACTGCCATCCGCTCTCCAATGACGCGACGACCTCGATTGCATCCAGCGATCTGCTGCGCTTCATGGAAGCGACCGGACACGAACCGCTTGTCTTGAAAGTCACGGCCTGACATACGATCTTTGGCGCGAATGCAGTAAGCTGGCAGACGAGCCGGCGAGGAGAGAAGAATGACGGGCAGCGACAATCCCTATGCAGGGTCTTTCGGCACTCAGATGACGGCTTCGGCCTCTTTCGGTCAGCCGGCGCCGGCGGCCGCGTCGGACGGTGACCTGATCAAGGAAACCACCACTGCCAACTTCACCAAGGACGTGCTCGACGCCTCCAGGCAGCAGCCGGTTCTCGTCGATTTCTGGGCGCCCTGGTGCGGCCCCTGCAAGCAGCTGACCCCCGTCATCGAAAAGGTGGTCACGGAAGCCGCAGGCCGCGTCAAACTCGTGAAGATGAACATCGACGATCATCCCTCGATCGCCGGACAGCTCGGCATCCAGTCGATCCCCGCCGTCATCGCCTTCGTCGGCGGGCGTCCGGTCGATGGCTTCATGGGCGCGGTGCCGGAAAGCCAGATCAAGCAATTCATCGAAAAGATCGCCGGTCCGGCCGTCGACGACAGCAAGGCCGAGATCGAAGCGGTTCTCGCCGATGCCAAGGCGCTCATCGACGCCGGTGACGCCCAGAACGCCGCCGGCCTCTACGGCGCCGTGCTTCAGGCCGACCCCGAAAACGTCGTGGCGATCGCCGGCATGGTCGATTGCATGATCGCGCTCGGCCAGGTCGCCGAAGCCCGCGAAGCGCTCTCCGGGCTGCCGGAAGACCTTGCCAAGGACGCAGGCATTGCGGCCATCGGCAAGAAGCTCGACCAGATCGAGGAAGCCCGCAAGCTCGGCGATCCCAACGAGTTCGAGCGGCGCCTTGCCGCAAATCCCGATGATCATGAGGCGCGCGTGCTGCTCGCCAAGATCCGCAATGTCGAAGGCGACCGGACGGCTGCGGCCGATCACCTGCTGACGGTCATGAAGCGCGATCGAACTTTCGACGACGACGGCGCGCGGCGCGAGTTGCTCTCCTTCTTCGAGGTCTGGGGACCGAAGGATCCGGCAACGATCGCCGCACGGCGCAAGCTCTCGTCGATCCTGTTCTCCTGAGCCGTCAGGCATTTTTTTCGAGGAGGGGCGCTGTTTGCGCCCCTTTTTCGTAAGTGCGTCTGATCACGATCCACATTCACCCATGAAGATCGGTGTGCTCGTCCCTTGAGATTTTCAAGGAATGCACCATCTTTTGGTCTGGTTGACCACGCTTCCTTGGCGGGGCAAGAGCGGACATCTGCAAGGTCTATCGGAAAATGCACGTCGGAAATGCACGCTATCTCGGTCCGAAGGACTTGCCGGAGATCATTCCGGTGTTTCCGCTGACCGGTGCCCTGCTGCTTCCCGGCGCCCAGCTTCCGCTCAACATCTTCGAACCGCGCTACCTTGCCATGCTCGATGACGCGCTCTCCGGCAACCGCCTGATCGGCATCGTGCAGCCCTCCTTCTGCGAAGGCCGCAGCGAGACTGCCACCGGCCCGATGCAGGCGCTCTGCGAGGTCGGCTGCATCGGCCGCATCACCTCCTTCGCCGAGACCGGCGATGGCCGCTACATCACCTCACTCACCGGCGTCTGCCGCTACCGGCTGTTTTCGGAAGTTTCAGCGACGCGCGGTTACCGCCGTTTCCGCATCGGCCCCTTTGCCGCCGATCTCGAAAACCGTGACGATGAAACTCTCGTCGACCGGGCAGCTCTGCTTGCCGCCTTCAAGGCCTATCTCGAAGCCAACAAGCTCAAGGCCGATTGGGAAAGCGTCGAACGGGCGAGCAACCGCACCCTGGTCAATTCCATGGCGATGATGTCGCCCTACGGCCCGGCAGAAAAACAGGCGCTGCTCGAAGCGCCCGATCTCAAGACACGCGCGGAAACCCTGATCGCCATCACCGAGATCGTGCTCGCGCGCGACTTCGGCGATATGGACAGCATCCTGCAGTGAGCGACGGATAATGGATATCAACGCCAGCAAGGTCGATCCGAAACTGCTTGAACTGCTCGTCTGCCCGCTGACCAAGGGGCGCCTCAGCTACCACGCCGAAGCCAACGAACTCATCTCGGAAAAGGCCCGCCTCGCCTATCCGATACGCGACGGCGTGCCGATCATGCTGGTCTCGGAAGCCCGCAAGATCGAGGATTGAGGGCGCGGCCTTCTTTGATGCGGAGTTTTTAGCCCCTCATCCGGCCTGCCGGCCACCTTCTCCCCGCAGGCGGGGAGAAGGAACCTCGTGGCGCACTCGGCGCCAACCTCTTCTCTTCGACATCAAGACAGTGCCACGCATTCGACCGAGTCCCCTCGCCCCGCTTGCGGGGAGAGGGCTAGGGTGAGGGGCAATCCTCAGGTCGATGTTCAGATCGGCTCGCCCGACAAGAGCCGCGGATCCGCCTCGCCGGCAATCCCGGCCGCCTGGCGAATGAAGAAATTCTTGAGAGACGGCAGCCGGTCGACCAGACCGAGGCCGAAGTCGCGGGCGATGCGAACCGGAGTGATATCGTTGGAAAACAGCCGGTTGAGCACGTCGGTCGTCACCCCCATGCGGAAGGTGTCGAACCGCCGCCAGCTCTGGTAGCGCTCGAGCACGGCGAGCGAGCCGATGTCGAGCCCGAGGCGATCCGCCTCGACGATCGTTTCCGCGAGCGCCGCCACGTCCTTGAAGCCGAGATTGAGCCCCTGCCCCGAGATCGGATGAATGCCGTGGCCCGCGTCCCCGGCAAGCGCGAAACGCGGTTTGACGAAATCGCGCGCAAGCGTCAGGCCCAGCGGAAAGGCCCGCCGCCCGCCAACCACCTTCAGGTGCCCGAGCTTGTGGCCGAAGCGGCGCTCCAACTCTTCCTCGAACAGGAAATCGTCGCCGGCGACCAGGCGTTCGGCGTCCTCGGTGCGCTCGGTCCAGACCAGCGACGAGCGGTTGTTCTTGAGCGGCAGGGTCGCAAACGGACCGGCCGGCAGGAAATGCTCCTCCGCCGTGCCCTCGTGCGGCCGCTCGTGCTCGACCGTCGTGACGATGCCGGACTGGCCGTAGTCGAATTCGACCGTCTTGATGCCGGCGGCATCGCGCAGCTTGGAGCGTACGCCGTCACAGGCGACGAGCAGGCGCGCTTCCAGTTGTTCGCCGCCGGCGAGCGTGACGGCGACCGCATGGTCCCCGCTTTTAAAGGTTTCGACCATCGTCGACTGACGATTGACGACGCCAAGGTCCTCGCACGCCCCGCGCAGCGCACCGACCATTGCCGTGTTCGGCACCATATGGGCGAAGGGCCGGCCATCGCCGCCGTCGCCATCGAAGGTCAGAAACACAGGGCGCACCGGATCGGCCGCCTTCGAATCGGTAATCACCATGCGGCGGATCGGCTCCGCCTCCGGCACGATCTGATCCCAGACGCCAAGCACGTCGAGCATGCGTTCGGCAGCCGACGCAACCGCCGAGGCGCGCTGGTCCTTCTTCCAGGCGCCTTCCGGCGCGCCGTCGATCACCATGACGCTGAGATGCGGCGCCGCCTTTTTCAGGGATAAGGCGAGCGAAAGGCCGACATAGCCGCCACCGGCAATCAAGACATCGAGCATCGGCTTTCTCCGTCGCACTTGAGCATCGTTTTATGTCTATATAGATCAATGCCATCGACGTTCCTACCATCGGAGACAGCCGAAATGTCGCGCCCCACCGAGACCACCACGCCCATGGATGCGCTGCTCGCCATTCTCGATCTCGAGAAGCTGGAGGAAAACCTGTTCCGCGGCTTGAGCCCGCAGGTCGGCTGGCAGCGGGTCTTCGGCGGCCAGGTCATCGGCCAAGCACTGGTGGCGGCCCAGCGCACCGTCGACGCGGACCGCTTCGTCCATTCGCTGCATGCCTATTTCATGCGGCCGGGCGATCCATCCGTGCCGATCATCTACGAGGTAGACCGTATCCGCGACGGTTCGAGCTTCGCCACAAGGCGCGTCGTCGCCATCCAGCACGGCAAGGCGATCTTCTCGATGTCCGCCTCTTTCCAGTACGACGAGGACGGTTTCGACCACCAGATCGAAATGCCGAAACTCGCCATGCCGGAAACCCTGCCGGGCGAACAGGAGCTGAAGGAGAAATTCCTCGTGCATGCGCCGGAAGCGATCCGGCGCTACTGGGAGCGGCCGCGACCGATCGAGATCCGCCCGGCCTCGCTGCACCACTATTTCACCCGTAACGACGGCAAGCCGATCCAGGACGTCTGGGTCAAGGCGGTCGGCACGGTTCCGGACGAGCGCCATATCCAGGCGGCCATCCTTGCCTATCTCTCCGACATGACCCTGCTCGACACCTCGCTCTATGCGCACGGCACCTCGGTCTTCGATCGGAACCTGCAGGTCGCGAGCCTCGATCACGCCATGTGGTTCCACCGCCCCTGCAAGATGGACGACTGGCTGCTCTATACCCAGGACAGTCCGAGTGCACATGGTGCCCGCGGGATGACCAGAGGCAGCCTTTTTACGCGTTCCGGCGTGCTGATCGCCTCCGTCGCCCAGGAAGGGCTGATCCGGAAAAAGGCAACTGAATAGAAAACGGGCAGTTTTTTCAATCTGCCTATTTTTTAATCTTCTAAATTGACGATTTTTTGATGCGCCGCAGCATTGTCGCTGCGGCGTCCGTTTTTCCCATTGTTTTTCATAGACTTAGAACAGACATCCGAATCTGGCACGCCCCTTGAATGTCATTATCCGGTTGCACGGCGCACTGGCGCTCCGCAGCAAGGAGAGATGGCCTCCTCCGGAGGCGAACAAGGATGAAACCAGATGAAAATTGTGATGGCCATTATCAAGCCGTTCAAGCTCGATGAGGTTCGCGAAGCCCTCACTGCTGTCGGCATCCAGGGCCTGACCGTGACCGAAGTCAAAGGCTACGGCCGCCAGAAGGGACACACCGAAATCTACCGCGGCACCGAATATGCCGTCAGCTTCCTGCCGAAACTGAAGATCGAAATCGCCGTTCCCTCGGAGCTCGTCGACATGGCGGTGGAAGCGATCGCCGCAGCCGCCAAGACCGGCCAGATCGGCGACGGCAAGATCTTCGTCTACGCCATTGACCATGCCGTGCGCATCCGCACCGGCGAAACCGATTCAGAAGCGTTGTAAATCACGCCGTTCAGGGAGCACTACTCGATGTCATCTACGAAACTTTCCACCTCTCTTGGACGCCTCGGCGCGCTGACGGCCGCCTTGCTTGCGCCGGTTGTCGCCTTCGCACAGGAAACAGCCCCGGCTGCAACGGAGGCTGTTGCCGCCGTCCCGGTTCCCGACAAGGGCGATACCACCTGGATGCTCTTGTCCACCATCCTCGTGCTCCTCATGACGGTTCCGGGCCTTGCGCTCTTCTACGGCGGCCTGGTGCGCGCCAAGAACATGCTGTCGGTTCTGATGCAGGTACTGATGATCACCGCGATCGTCATGATTATCTGGGTCACCTACGGCTACTCGCTGGCCTTCACTGACGGCGGATCGCTCAACCCGTTCGTCGGCGGCTTTTCGAAGATGTTCCTTGCCGGCGTTGATACGACAACGCTCGCCGAGAGCTTCTCCAAGGGCGTGTTCATCCCCGAATATGTCTTCGTGGTGTTCCAGATGACCTTCGCCTGCATCACGCCGGCGCTGATCGTCGGCGCCTTTGCCGAGCGCATCCGGTTTTCGGCCGTCGTCCTGTTCGTCATTCTCTGGGTCACTTTCGTCTACTTCCCGATCGCCCACATGGTCTGGTTCTGGGGCGGCCCGAGCGCCTACACGGCTCCGACCGGCCTGATTTTCTCCTTCGGCGCTATCGACTTTGCCGGCGGTACCGTGGTCCACATCAATGCCGGTATTGCCGGCCTCGTCGGCGCCATTCTGCTCGGCAAGCGTACGGGCTATAAGAGGGAAATCATGGCACCGCATTCGATGACGCTCACGATGGTCGGCGCATCGCTGCTCTGGGTCGGCTGGTTCGGCTTCAACGCCGGCTCCAACCTTGAAGCCAACGCCTATGCCGGCCTCGCGATGATCAATACATTCCTCGCAACTGCCGCTGCCATCATCTCCTGGGCGGTCGTCGAAACGCTCGTCCGCAGCAAGGCTTCGATGCTTGGTGCGGCCTCCGGTGCCGTCGCCGGTCTCGTCGCGATCACGCCGGCCGCCGGCTTTGCCGGCCCGATGGGCGCGATCGTGCTCGGTCTCATCGTCTCCCCCGTCTGCTACTTCTTCGTCGACGTCGTGAAGAACAAGTTCAACTACGACGACAGCCTTGACGTCTTCGGCGTTCATGGCGTCGGCGGCATCCTCGGCGCGATCGCCACGGGCATTCTTGTCAATCCGGCGCTCGGCGGTGCCGGCATCGTCGACTACTCGACCGCGGATTTCGCGGCGGGCTATCCCGGCGTGGCAACCCAGGTCCTGGCGCAGCTCAAGGGCGTACTCGTCACCGTCGTCTGGTCCGGCATCGGTTCGCTCATCATCTTCAAGATCGTGGACGCGATCGTCGGCCTGCGTGTCTCCGTCGAAGCCGAGCGCGAAGGCCTCGACCTCTCGTCCCACGGCGAAGCCGCCTACCACATCTAAGCGGATTGCAGCGTCGAATCTGGCGCCGCTCATAGTCCCGTCGCGATCCGTCTGATGCGGATCGCCCTTGGCCCGGATCGAAAGGTCCGGGCCTTTTTCATGCCGATCTTCAGGTCAACCACCGCTATTTTAGCGGCAACTACGCATGGTTAATGTCGCATTAACCGTACTCCGCTTAGGTTGATTCTATGGCGCGCAATGCGCCCTAGAGATCGAGACGGGCAGCAGGCAACATGAGCAGAAGCAATCCGGCAACGCTTGACAGCCGTTCCAACCGGTTCGTGCTAACCACCTTCGTTTGGCGACAGATCGCGTCGCTGGCGGGCTTTGCGCTGTTCGGCGCATTGGCGCTGGCCGTCGCGGCGCTATCGACATGGAACGTCGCCGACCCGAGCTTCTCCTACGCCACATCGGAAGCACCGACCAACGTGCTTGGTTATCCGGGTGCGGCCTTTGCCGATATCTTCATGCAGTTCTTCGGCCTTGCCAGCGTCGTCGCCCTTCTGCCGGCTGTCGCCTGGGCGCTGGTGCTGATCAGCGGCAAGCGCTTCGACAAGACCTTCAAGCGCCTTGGCGTCTGGTTCATCGGCTCCGTGCTTGCCGGCGCGGCGCTGAGCTGCGTCCCCGCCCCGATCACCTGGCCGCTGCCCAACGGCCTCGGCGGCGTCTTCGGCGACATGATTCTTCGCTTCCCGGCACTCTTCACCGGCGCCTTCCCGACCGGCACGCTCGCGACCGTACTCGCCTGCATCTTCGCCGCACCGGCCGCCTGGTGCCTGATCTACAGCGCCGGCCTCATCGGCGTCAGCGATGAAGAGGAAGACGAAGAGGTTGTCGAGCCGACGCCGAGCAAGGCGCGCACCGTTCGCGACGAGCTGGACGAGGACGACAGCGAGGGCCCCTTCACCCTGCTGATGGGCTCCTTCGCCCATATGCGCTACACCATGCACGCACGCGTGCGCCGCATTTTCGGCATGAGCGGCACGCGCAGTTCGCCCAAGCGCCAGTATGACGAGCCTTACGATTTCAACAACGACGAGTTCGGCACGCTGAACGAGCCGGTTCGGCCGAAGCCGATGGCCGCCGGCGACCGCATCGAACCCTCGCTCGACCGCTCCGAACGCCGCATCGTCACGCCGCCGCCGATCATGGCCGATGACGAGGACGACGACATGCCCTTCGACATCGACGAGCGTCGCCCCGCCGGCATCCTGCCCGACGACGAAGACGACGATCCGGCAGCCGACTGGGCGCCGCGGGCAGCGCCGCCGAAGCAGGGTCTGCTGAAGTCGGGCTCGCGCGTGGCAACGCCGGCTCCCCGTCCGAGGACCGGTCAGCGGATCGAGCGCGAAGCCCAACGCTCCTTCGTCGAGGACGATGGCGACTTCACGCTGCCGCCGATGCATTTCCTTGCCGAGCCGAAGAACGTCGGCCGCGACGCATCGCTCTCACCGGACGCGCTCGAACAGAATGCCCGCATGCTCGAGGGTGTGCTTGAGGACTTTGGCGTCAAGGGCGAGATCATCCACGTGCGCCCCGGCCCGGTCGTAACCCTCTACGAGCTGGAACCGGCACCCGGCATCAAGTCGTCCCGCGTCATCGGCCTTGCCGATGACATCGCCCGCTCGATGAGCGCGATCGCTGCCCGCGTCGCCGTCGTTCCCGGCCGCAACGCCATCGGCATCGAGCTGCCGAATCAGCGGCGCGAGACCGTCTACCTGCGCGAGCTCATCGGTTCGCGCGACTTCGAGACCTCCAAGGCGCGTCTTGCCATGGCGCTCGGCAAGACGATCGGCGGCGAACCCGTGGTCGCCGATCTCGCCAAGATGCCGCATCTGCTCGTCGCCGGTACCACCGGTTCGGGTAAGTCGGTGGCGATCAACACCATGATCCTGTCGCTGCTCTATCGCCTGCGCCCGGACCAGTGCCGGCTGATCATGATCGACCCGAAGATGCTCGAACTCTCCGTCTATGACGGCATTCCGCACCTGCTTTCGCCCGTCGTCACCGACCCGAAGAAGGCGGTGGTCGCGCTGAAGTGGACGGTGCGCGAGATGGAAGAGCGCTACAAGAAGATGTCGAAAATCGGCGTGCGCAACATCGACGGCTTCAACAGCCGCGTCGAGCAGGCGCTTGCCAAGGGCGAGCAGATCACCCGCACGGTGCAGACCGGCTTCGACCGCCAGACGGGCGAAGCCATGTACGAGACCGAGGAATTCGACCTCACGCCGCTGCCCTACATTGTCGTCATCATCGACGAAATGGCCGACCTGATGATGGTCGCCGGCAAGGATATCGAAGGCGCCGTCCAGCGTCTCGCCCAGATGGCGCGTGCCGCCGGCATCCACGTGATCATGGCAACGCAGCGCCCCTCGGTCGATGTCATCACCGGCACGATCAAGGCCAACTTCCCGACCCGTATCTCGTTCCAGGTCACCTCGAAGATCGACAGCCGTACGATCCTTGGCGAACAGGGTGCCGAACAGCTGCTCGGCATGGGCGACATGCTCTACATGGCCGGCGGCGGTCGCATCCAGCGCGTCCACGGTCCCTTCGTCTCCGACACCGAGGTCGAAGAGGTCGTCGCCTATCTGAAGACCCAGGGCGTGCCGCAATATCTCGACGCGATTACCGAGGATGATGACGAGGATGGCGAAGGCGGCGGCCCGGCCGGCACCTCCAATCTCGCCGATTCGGACGACCCTTACGACCAGGCGGTTGCCGTCGTCCTGCGTGACGGCAAGGCTTCCACGTCCTACGTTCAACGGCGCCTCGGGATCGGTTACAATCGTGCCGCCTCGCTGATCGAGCGCATGGAGCAGGAAGGCATCATCGGCCCGGCGAACCACGCCGGAAAACGCGAAATACTGGTTCCGACCGAGGAATAAAGCAATTTCGGCAGGATCTCGGGGCATTTTTCGTCCGGATTTACGCCGATAGATCAACACGGCAATCCCGCACCGGATTGCGGGGCCGAACTGGTAACGGTCATGTGAGAGCGCGAGCCCTAAAGCTCGAAAGTAGCGCCTTGAAGGCGCCGCACTTGCGCTCCAGATGATCCGTAAATGAAGGAGACTGAGATGACAGAGACCAAGAACGGCGAGCGCAACCACCCGGTAATTTCGCGCCGCCTCTTCGTGTGCGGGCTTGCGGCATTCGCCGGCATCGGCGGCACCGGTCTCGACATCGCTGAGGCCTTCGCCCAGGCGCCGAGAGCCGCCCAGAAGATCGCCGATCACTTCTCCTCGGTAAAGACGATGGCCGGCGAGTTCGTGCAGTTCGGCCCGCGCGGCGAGCAGACCGGCGGGAAGTTCTATATCCGCCGCCCCGGCCGCATCCGCTTCAACTACGAGGCCCCCTCGCCGATGCGTGTCATTGCCGACGGCAAGTCGGTGGTCATCGGCAATATGAAGCTCAAGACCTGGGACATCTATCCGCTGTCGAAGACACCGCTCAATCTGCTGCTCAGCGAGAAGATCGACCTGACCGGCAAGATGGTGCGCGACGTCAAGGAAGAGTCCGACCTCATCACCATCGTGCTTGGCGACCGCTCGATCTTCGGCGATTCGACCATCACCATGATGTTCGACCCGAAGACCTATGATCTGCGCCAGTGGACGATCACCGATGCGCAGAAGAAGGACACATCGGTCATGATCTTCAATGTCCAGACCGGGATGGCGCTGGACGACAAGGTCTTCCAGATCCCCTACGACGAGGTCCGTAACAAGCGGGGCGGCTGAGCGATTCAAACGCTACGAACCTATACGCGCCCACAAGACGCGCGGTTTAGTGCGGCCTTCTTCATGCATTCCTTGTCCCGGCGCGCCGGACCTGCTTAAAGCTCGGGTCAAACATCCATCCCGAGCCGGCGTTCCCTTCGCAAGCGTCCGGCCCCAGCCGATCAGGGAATGACGCATGGCCCTTTCCGTCGCCACTTGGAACATCAACTCCGTTCGCCTGCGCATGCCGCTGGTCGAGCATCTCCTGAAGACCTGGCAACCCGACATCCTCTGCCTACAGGAAACCAAGTGCCCGAACGACCAGTTCCCTTCCAAGCCGCTGAAAGCGCTCGGCTACAATCATATCGAGATGCACGGCCAGAAGGGCTATCACGGCGTGGCGACGATCTCGCGCCTGCCCCTGCATGAGCTCAGCGACCGCCGCGACTATTGCGGCGTCGGCGACGCCCGCCACCTCTCGGTTGTTTTCGAGGCCGGCGGCAAGAAGATCCGTCTGCATAATTTCTATGTCCCGGCGGGCGGCGACGAGCCGGACCGCAGCATCAACCCGAAATTTGGCCACAAGCTCGATTTCGTCGAAGAGATGAAGCTGCTGCATGCGGAAGCCGAGGCTGGCATCTCCTCGATCCTCGTCGGCGACCTCAACATCGCGCCGCTGGAAGACGACGTCTGGTCGCACAAGCAGCTCCTGAAGATCGTCAGCCACACGCCCATCGAAACCGAAGGCCTGACGACGGTGATGAACGGCGGCGGCTGGGTCGACCTGATGCGCCAGCACACACCGTCCCCGAACAAGCTCTACACCTGGTGGAGCTACCGGGCGAAGGACTGGGAAGCGGCCGACCGCGGCCGCCGGCTCGACCACATCTGGTCCTCCGCGGACCTGGCGCCGGCGCTGAAGCACGTCGACATCCTGCGCGAAGCGCGCGGCTGGGAACGCCCCTCCGACCACGTGCCCGTCATCGCGCATTTCGATATCTAACCGCTTTTCACCAAGCGGCGGCACGCGCCTTGCGCGCTTGACGTTTTCATCAAGAAAAACATGAATAAAAGAATCATATTTTTCTTGATGCCCATTTCCAAACGGACTATCCCTCTTTTCGGGCGGCGGGGACACCGCCTCCGACGGCAGATCAGCCGTCGTTTTCACTAGATCACGATGATTGTGGGTCGTTCGACCCACAATCATAAACGTGATCGATTCTCAGAAATGAGAGCGAGAGGCGGGCGGAAAACCGCACGCACTTTTCCTCATCTCGCTCGGATATTGGGGCGCTTTGCTCTGGCGTTTGCCGGAGGGCTTTCGTGCGCCCGCAAGAGGGCCAGACATGCGAAAGACCTTGCCGATCCACGTCATGCGCGCGTCGCGCCACGCGCTCTCCGCAACCACCGTCCTGGCCGCAAGCACTGCCGCCGTATTCCTTTCGCCGACTGCGGCCTACGCGCAGTCGGCCGAAAGCCAGAAGACGACACGGCTGGAAAAAATCGAGGTGACCGCCGGCAAGACAGCCGCGACGATCGCTGAGGATAACGACACAATCGTGCCGACGCGCAACGTCTCGGCGCTGAAGACCGACACGCCGCTGATCGAAACGCCCCGCTCCGTCTCGGTGGTCACGCGCAAGGAACTCGAAGAGCGCGGCGTGCAGGACATGATCCAGGCGACGCGTTACGCCGCCGGCGTCACCACCGGCGCCTTCGGCTTCGATCCGCGCTTCGACCAGATCTACATCCGCGGCTTCGAGACGACGACGACCGGCGACTTCCGCGATGGCCTGCGCCAGCCCTACATGAACTACGGCACCTTCCCAACGGAGGTCTACGGCCTCGAGCGGATCGAGATCCTCAAGGGCCCGGTCTCGGTCATGTACGGTGCGGCCGGCGTCGGCGGCATCGTCAATCGCATATCGAAGATGCCCGAGGAGGAGACGCACCGCGAGGTCGAGCTGCAATATGGCACGATCGGACGCACCCAGGCCGCCTTCGACATCGGCGGGCCGGCAATGGCCGATGGCGATTTCCTTTATCGCATCGTCGGGCTCCTCAGGAACGGCGAGACCAACGACGACATCGCCGACGACCGCTACCTGCTGCAGCCCTCCTTTACCTGGAAGCCTGACGAGGGCACGTCGCTGACCGTCTATGGCCTCGGGCAGAAAGGCGAGAGCGATGCCAGCCCGCGGGTGCTCGAACATGACGGCCGGCTGCTGCGCTACAGCGACCCGGACTACGACTACCAGAAGGTCCGGCAGTATCAGGCCGGCTACAAATTCGAGCACGAGTTCGACAACGGCCTGACCTTCCGCCAGCACGGCCGCGTCAGCGATCTCGACCTGAAGGCCCGTTACCTGCAGTTCGGGACCGAGGTGGCACCCGACGTCTTCGATCGCTCGCCCGTCGCCATCAAGGACGACCAGCGCGCCTACCAGATCGACAATCAGCTCGAGGCCATCTTCGATACCGGCGCAGTCTCGCACACGCTCCTGACCGGCCTCGACTATACCTGGATCACCTCCGATTTCGGTCTCGGCTTCGGAGCCGTCGATCCGGCCTATCGTTTCGATCTCAACAACCCCACCTTTGGGATCAGCGGCCCGACGCCTGCGCTCACCAGCTTCAGCGGGCGGGATCTTCGGCAGACCGGCATCTACATCCAGGACCAGGCGGAGTTCGGCAACTGGCGCGCCGTCGGCGGCCTTCGTTATGACTGGGTCGACCAGACGAGCACCGACAAGAACATCGGCGTCGTCGACCGCAAGGACGATGGCGAACTCACCGGCCAGGCTGGTCTTCTCTATCTCTTCGACAGTGGCATCGCACCCTATGCCAGCTACAGCACCTCCTTCGTGCCGCGCACCGAACTTTCGGCCGACGGCAGAGTGCTTGATCCGACGACCGGCGAGCAGATCGAGCTTGGCGTGAAACACCAGCCGGAAGGCGGGGCCTATTCGCTGAGTGCGGCCTACTACCGGATCGTCGAAACCGGTGCTGCGCAATACGTATCGGACGCATCGCTTCCCGTCGGCTATTACTACAAGTCGGCAGGCGAGGTGACGACCAACGGTTTCGAACTGGAAGGACGCCGGGAGTTCGACAACGGCCTGAGCGTCATCGCCGCCTACACCTACAACGACGCCGAAATCACCGGGAATGTCGACCCGTCGCTGATCGGCAACGTGCCGTCGACGAAGCCGCGCCATGTCGCATCGCTGTGGGTCAATTATCTGCTGCCCGACGACACGCAGCTTGCGGGCCTGAGCCTCGGCGGCGGCGTGCGCCTGGCATCAAGCTCCTACACATCCGATGCCAATACCGCCAGGAACGGTGGTGCCGTCTATTTCGACGCCTCGATCGCCTACGACTTCAGCGTCAAGAACCCCGACCTCGACGGGCTGTCGCTCGCCGTCAGCGCCACCAATCTCGGCGATCGCCGCGAAGAGGTCTGCACCGATGGCTATTGCTATTTCGGCCAGGGCCGCACGGTACTCGGTTCGCTGAAATATCGGTGGTAGCAGCCGGAAGCCGTTACTTACTTCAAACAAAGCGGCCGGCGAGCGCGCCGGCCCGGCGGATCATCGCCTGCAGGTTCTCGCGGATGCGGGCTTCGACGAGCTCTGCCACTTCCGGGTACTCTTCCAGCATGCGGCGGAAGAGCGGCCGGTTGATGCGGATGACCTCGCTGTCTTCCTCGGCGGTCGCCGTGAACTTGCGTTCGACCATCGAGATCAGCGCCAGTTCCGACAGCAGCGCCCCGCGGCCGACCGTCGAAACCGTCGCCTCGGAACCATCGACGCCAACTTTCGACAAGGACAGGCTGCCGCTGGCAATGGCAAAGGCGCAATCCGCCGGCGCCCCTTCGCGAAACAGTTCCTGCCCCTTGAAGATGCGACGTCGCTCCGCTCCAAAGGCGATCAGCCGCAGCTTGTCCTCGCTGATATCGGCAAACAGCGGGACGTTGGACAGAAGCACGATATCGTCGTTGAGCGCCAAACGGCTAACCTCCCGAAATCACGGCACCCGACCCCAAGCGAGCCGGATCGCGCACGATCAGTCTAGATGACATGGAGCAGGATTCGGGCGGCAAACCGCTTCGCACCTTCCCCACCCCGGCTACGGTACGATCTTGTAGCCGCCGTTCTCTGTCACCAAAATCTCGGCATTGGAAGGGTCCCGCTCGATTTTCTGGCGCAGCCGGTAGACGTGGGTTTCGAGCGTGTGTGTCGTGACGCCGGAATTGTAGCCCCAGACCTCTTCGAGCAGCACGTCGCGCGTCACCACTTTCTGGTCGGCGCGGTAGAGGTAGCGGATGATCGCCGCTTCCTTCTCGGTGAGGCGGATCTTCTGGCCGTTTTCCAGCGTCAGCAGCTTCTGGCTGGGCTTGAACGTATAGGGCCCGACGCTGAAGGTCGCATCCTCGCTCTGTTCATGCTGGCGCAACTGCGCACGGATACGGGCAAGCAGCACGGCGAAGCGGAACGGCTTCGTGACATAGTCGTTGGCGCCGGCCTCGAGACCGAGGATCGTATCCGAATCGGTGTCGTGCCCGGTCAGCATGATGATCGGCGCCTTGAAGCCGCCCTTGCGCAGAAGCTTCACCGCCTCGCGGCCATCCATGTCGGGCAAGCCGACATCCATGATCAAGAGGTCCACCTGCTGCGCCCGCGCGGTCTGGATGCCCTTGCCGGCGGTCGCTTCCTGGATGAGATCGAACTCTTCATAGAGTGAGAGCTGCTCGACCAATGTCTCGCGCAGGTCATTGTCGTCATCGACAAGAAGAATGGTACGGGTCGCCATGGGACAATTCCTGTTTGCTTCCGTTTTCAAACTAGCTCAAATGCCCGTGTTGGCAAGCGAGCCAGCGTCGGTAAGTCCTTATACCTGCAACCGTGCTTATGGTGCCGCCCAAATCACGGGCAAAGCAAAAATCCGTGAGAATGATGCGCAAGAAAACGTCGGGAAAAAGACCAGCCAAGTCCATCATCACAGTCCGCCCGGCGCCGCGCGATCGAAAGCGGGCCCTGGTGTGTTTCGATGGCCGCGTCGAGCAGGCGGCGATCGGACGAAGCGGCATTACCAGCCTGAAGCGTGAAGGCGACGGCGCCACGCCACGTGCCGCCATGAAGCTGATCGGCGGCTATGTCAGGCGCGATCGTCTCTTTCTGCCGCCGACACCACTGCCGATGCGAGCGACGCGCAAGGACATGCTCTGGTGCGACGCCCCAGGTCACGCCCAATACAACCGTCCGGTCATGGCACCTTTCTCACCGAGCCACGAAGAGATGATGCGCGAAGACGGGCTCTACGACATCTGCCTGGTGATGGACTGGAACCTCCTCGCACGCCGTCGAAATGCCGGTTCGGCGATCTTCTTCCACCTGATCCGGCCGGGTTATGAACCGACGCAGGGCTGCGTCGCGGTCAGCCTGCCCGCCATGTCGCGGCTGATGCCTCATATGCGGCGCGGCACCGTCGTGCGGGTGCTTTGATCCAGGCCTGCAAACAACTCAGTCGAGCGAGCGCGGGGTCACAAAACGCGCGAGTTTGGCGCCGCCGGGCATAAGCTCACGCCAGCCCACAGCTTCGAACTCGAGCACCGCAAGGGCGGCCGTCGGAAACTTGTCCGCCATGCGTATGCGCAGATCCGCATCGCCGGAGCCGACGAGTTCGTGCGCCAGATCTTCCATGCCGGGATTATGGCCGACGATCAGCAAAGTCCTGACAGCCGGATCCGTCGCGCGCAGAACGCTCAGGATCTGCGAGGCGCCCACCTCGTAGATCGCACGGGTATTCTCGACCGCGACCTCGGACGACAGGGCGGACGCCACCAATTGCCAGGTCTCTTGCGCGCGCTTGGCGGTCGAAACCAGTGCAAGATCCGGCACGAGCTTATGCCGGGCTATGTACTTTCCCATCAGCGGCGCCGCCTTGCGGCCGCGCTCGCCGAGCGGACGATTGATGTCGGCAACACCATCCGGCCAGGCGGACTTGGCATGGCGCAACAGCATCAGGCAGTAGCTTTGTACAGGCAGATCGTCGCTCATCCGTCGTCCTCCCAAACGCCCTTCGGCCAACCGTTCCTACTGCATGTTTCCTTCAATCGTAGCCGATTTAAGGACAAAAACATGCAGCAATTCAAAGTGCTACAGCGACCTTTGCGCGTCTGATAAGACGCCCGGCGCTGTAGACTTGTGAGCAGGCAGCTTAGCGCAATTCGCCGATCCGCGCGGAGCGCTGACGTGCGGACAAACAAAAAAGGCCGCCCCGAAGGGCGGCAATTTGCGCCGGAAAAGCTCAAATCCGGCTTATTTCCATTCGCGGATGTCGACGAAGTGACCCGAAACCGCAGCGGCCGCCGCCATTGCCGGCGAGACCAGATGCGTGCGCCCCTTGAAGCCCTGACGTCCCTCGAAGTTGCGGTTCGACGTGGACGCGCAACGCTCGCCCGGCTTCAGCCGGTCGTCGTTCATCGCCAGACACATGGAGCAGCCCGGCTCGCGCCAGTCGAAGCCGGCTTCCTTGAAGATCTTGTCGAGGCCTTCGGCTTCCGCCTGTTCCTTGACGAGGCCCGAGCCCGGAACGATCATTGCCGAAACCGTCGAAGCAACCTTGCGGCCTTCCACCACCTTGGCAACTTCACGCAGGTCCTCGATGCGGCCGTTGGTGCAGGAGCCGATGAAGACGCGGTCGATACCGATGTCGGTGATCTTGGTACCCGGCTTCAGGCCCATATAGTCGAGCGCACGCCACTTGGAGGCGCGCTTGGTCTCTTCCTGGATCTCGTCCGGGTTGGGAACGATACCCTGAACCGAAATCACGTCTTCCGGAGAGGAACCCCAGGAAACGATCGGCGGCAGGTTGGCAGCGTCGAGCACGACGACGCGATCATAATGGGCGCCCTCGTCCGTGTGCAGCGTCTTCCAGTAGTCGAGCGCCATGTCCCAGGCCTTGCCCTTCGGAGCGCGCGGCTTGTCCTTGATATAGGCAAACGTCGTCTCGTCCGGCGCGATCAGGCCGGCGCGGGCGCCGCCTTCGATCGTCATGTTGCAGATGGTCATGCGGCCTTCCATCGACAGCGAGCGGATCGCCTCGCCGGCAAATTCGATGACGTGGCCGGTACCGCCGGCCGTGCCGATCTCGCCGATGATGGCGAGGATGATGTCCTTGGCGGTGACGCCGGGCGGCAGCTGGCCGTCGACGCGCACCAGCATGTTCTTCGCCTTCTTCTGGATCAGCGTCTGGGTGGCGAGCACGTGCTCGACCTCGGACGTGCCGATGCCATGGGCCAGCGAACCGAAGGCGCCGTGCGTCGAAGTGTGGCTGTCACCGCAGACGATGGTCATGCCCGGCAGGGTGAAGCCCTGCTCCGGGCCGACGATGTGCACGATGCCCTGGCGCTTGTCGTTCTCGGAGTAGTATTCGACGCCGAACTCGGCGGCGTTCTTGGCCAGCGCCTCGACCTGGATGCGGCTTTCCTCGTTCTTGATGCCGAGGTGGCGGTCAGGCGAGGTCGGAACGTTGTGGTCGACGACGGCAAGCGTCTTTTCCGGGGCGCGGACCTGGCGGCCGGCCATGCGCAGGCCTTCGAAGGCCTGCGGGCTCGTCACTTCGTGAACGAGGTGACGGTCGATGTAGAGAAGACAGGTGCCGTCTTCCTGTTCGTTGACCAGGTGGTCGTCCCAGATTTTGTCATAGAGGGTACGCGGTGCGCTCATGGCGGTATATCCATCGAGTTTTTCAAAAGGTAGGGAAAGCCGGCGGCAGGGCGGCCGGAAACACTGATCAGCAGATCAGGATAGGCGGCTTGTGAGCGCCCCGTGGACGCGCGCAAAGAAGCGTGCCGGCAGGCGCTTGTGATCCTGCAGCACGACGATTTTCTGTTCGCGACATCCGAATTTGGATTCCATGAGCGCGTTCATATCAATTTTTTGACAGGTCGGCAATTGGCGTGATCGCGCTCAGCGGGCCTCCGCGCGCCGCAGCCGCCGCTCCAGACCCCGCAATCCCAGCGACAGACCAATAGTCAGCACCAGATAGACATAGGCGACGATCGAATAGGTCTCGAAGAAGCGAAAGGAACCGGAAGCATAGACCTTGCCCATCTGCGTAATGTCGGCGACGCCGAGCACCGAGACGAGCGAGGAATCCTTGACCATGGCGATGAAGTCGTTGCCAAGAGGCGGCAGGATCACCCGGATTGCCTGCGGAAAGACGACCAGGCGAAAGCGCTGGTAGCGCGAGAGCCCGAGCGCCTTGGCCGCCTCGATCTGTCCCTTGTCGACCGAGAGGATGCCGGCCCGGAACACTTCGGCAATGAAGGCGGAATAGCCGATCATCAAGGCGATGATCGCCCGCCACATCAGCGATATGTCGCGAACGACGAAGGGCTCGATCCAGCCGGCGCCGATCAACGGCGCGCAGATGAAATTGGCGGCGACGACAAGCGCCGGCGCCCCGACGAAGGCGATATAGAAGAGAAGCACAAGGATCGGCACACCGCGAATGATCTCCGTGTAGAAGCGCGCGATCTGCCGGAGCGACGAGTGCTCGGACAGCGCCATTAGCGCAATACCGAGGCCAAGCGTCGTCGCCAGCACAAAGCCCATGAGCGTTACGAAGACGGTGACGCCAAGGCCTTTGAAGACGACGGTGAAGACCTCGGAGAAGATGTCATTGCTGACGATCACGGCGGCAAGCGCCACCGCGATCACAAGAAGGGCGACCAACCACCAGGGATAGTCGCCCTTGCCGGACATGTCAGGAGATTGCGGAGCGGCCATAACCTCGGATCAGCCGCCCATTTTGTATTCGAGGAACCACTTCTTATCGAGGGCATCGAAGGTGCCGTCTTCCTTCAGCGCCTTGATCGCGGCGTTGACCGGAGCGACGAGGTCCGAGCCCTTCGGGAAGATGAAGCCGAAATCCTCGGTGCCGAGCGGACCGCCGACGACCTTGAGCTTGCCTTCGGAGGAATCGACATAACCCTTGGCGGCGACGCTGTCGGTCAGAACCACGTCGACGTCGCCGGCCTTCAGCGCCTGGACAGTCGCACCGAAGGTCTCGAACAGCTTGATGCGTGGGTTCTGCTCGTTGCCGTCGAGCATTTCGTAGACGGCGGTGTAGAACGGCGAGGTGCCCGGCTGTGCGCCGACGAGACCGTCGGCAAAGGCGCCGAAGCTCTTGCCGTCGTTGAAACGGTTTTCATCGCTGCGCACCAGCATGAACTGCTGCGAGCGCATGTAGGGGTCCGAGAAGTCGACCTTCTCCTTGCGGTCGTCCTTGATGGTGATGCCGGTCATGCCGATCTGGTACTGGCCGTCATGCACTGCCTGGATCATCGCGTCCCAGCTGGTGTTCTGGTATTCGACCTTGAAATTCAACCGCTTGGCGATCTCGTTCATGGCGTCGTATTCCCAGCCTTTGGCCTCGCCGGTCTTGGGGTCGACGAACTGCAGCGGCGGGTAAGCGTTCTCCGTGACGACGACAACCGTCTTGCCGCCGAGATCGGGCAGATCGCTGGCAACAGCCGGTGCAGAAAATGCGAAAGGAACGGCAAGTGCAGCTGCGATGCCCGCAAGCACGTGGCGACGGATTGTCATTGGAGGGCTCCCGAAAAGTGTGGCAGCGGAAAATGTCACAAATTCCGTCGGAAAGACAAGCGCATAGTACCAAAAAAGAAAGGCGGCCCGAGGCCGCCTTTCCAACAATCCGAATGGATTGAAATCTTATTCCGCTGCAGCTTCTGCTGCCTTGGCTTCGGCGGCTTCTGCAGCGGCCTTGGCTTCTGCTGCTTCGGCTGCTGCCTTTTCGGCGGCGAGAGCCTGAGCTGCTGCGATCTTTTCAGCTTCGATGCGTGCCTTTTCCTCGGCAACGGCCTGGCGCTCGGCGTCGTTCAGCTTGCGGGCGCGCGTACCGGTGTTCTCGACGATACGAGCCGACTTGCCGCGACGATCGCGCAGGTAGTAGAGCTTGGCGCGACGGACCTTACCGCGGCGAACAACTTCGACGCTTTCGACGAGCGGAGAGTAAACCGGGAATACGCGCTCGACGCCTTCGCCGTAGGAGATCTTGCGAACGGTGAAGCTTTCGTTGATGCCGCCGCCCGAACGAGCGATGCAGACGCCTTCATAGGCCTGAACGCGGGTACGGCTGCCTTCGACAACGCGGACGTTGACGCGCAGCGTGTCGCCGGCGGAGAATTCGGGGAGCGTGCGCTTGGCGGCAATCTTGGCGGCCTGTTCGGCTTCCAGCTGCTGGATGATGTTCATCGGTCTAACCTTTCAAGTTCTTCTGAAACAGCCAGAGCGCTCTCGATGAACCTGTCGGGCTTGCCTTCAGGTCTTGCCGGAAACCGGCAGGAGCGGATTCGCCATTCTTTGTTTTGGTCGACGGGCACAGAACCCGAACCGGGCCGGTACATACACCAATCGATCCGCCTTGTCATCCCCGGAAGCCATATTTTCTCGGCGATCCGCGGCAAGAAACGCCTTTCTATCAGAAAACCCGGATGGATGCATGCTCGATTGTCCGAGCGGACGGGCTTGCGGCCATCCCTGCCACCGGCTATCCCGAGCGTGGTGGGTCGGGGGAGACCATGCATATCTTTGAAGTGCTCATGCTGTTTGCGGCCGGCTTCCTGTCCGGCGTCGTCAACGCCATCGCCGGCGGCGGAACGTTCCTGACCTTCGGGGCGATGACGCTTGGCGGGCTCTCGCCGATCGTTGCCAACGCGACCTCGTCGATCATCCAGTTCCCGGGCTACATCACCTCGGCGCTCGCCTATGCCAAGGAGATCCGCGCCGACCGGCGCTATGCCATCCTGCTCGGCGTGATTTCGGCGCTCGGCGGGCTTGCCGGCGCACTGCTTCTCATCTCGCTTTCCAACGCCTCCTTCCGCGCGCTGGTGCCCTGGTTGCTGCTGGCGGCGACGGCGATCTTCGCCGCCGGGCCGCTCCTGAAGCCCAGGGCTCGCGTCGATGAGCACGCGATCAACCCGGCCGGCATCGGCGCCCAGTTCGTCACATCAATCTATGGCGGCTTCTTCGGCGCCGGCATGGGCATCATGATGCTGGCGGTACTGGGGCTGGCGACCGGTGGCGGCTATCACCGGCTGAACGCGCTCAAGAACTTCATCTCGATCGTGATTGCGGCCATCGCCATCGTCGTCTTCGCCGCCGGCGGCGTCGTCTCCTGGCTGCATGCGGCAATCATGGTGCCGGGGGCGGCACTTGGCGGCTACAGCGGCGTCTGGGCGGCCCGGAGGGTACCGCAGGCCGTCATCCGCGCGCTGGTGGTCGCCGTCGGCCTGCTGCTTGCCGCCTATTATTTCTTCACGGGCTGATCGAGAAGGTCGGGCCTGCGCTCGGCCGTCAGACGCCGCGCCTCTGCCTCGCGCCATTTGGCAATGGCGCCGTGATTGCCCGAGGTCAGCACCGGCGGGATCTCGCGGCCCTCGAAGATCTGAGGGCGGGTATAGTGCGGATGTTCGAGCAGACCGCCTTCGAAGCTTTCATGCACGCCTGAAAGCTCGTTGCCCATGACACCCGGCAGGATGCGCACCACGGCATCGAGAAGCGTCAGCGCTGCCGGCTCGCCGCCCGAAAGAATATAGTCGCCTATGGAAACCTCTTCGAGGCCGCGGGCATCGATCACCCGCTGGTCGACGCCTTCGAAGCGTCCGCAGACGATGACGACGCCAGGCCCGGCCGCGAGCTCACGCACCCGCTCTTGCGTCAGCGGCCGACCGCGCGGGCTCATCAACAGGCGTGGACGGTCGTCGCCCTCAGAGACATGGTCGATCGCGCGGGCGAGCACGTCCGGCTTCAGCACCATGCCGGCTCCGCCGCCGGCCGGCGTGTCGTCGACGGTGCGGTGCTTGTCCTCGGCGAAATCGCGGATCTGCACCGGCTCGATCGACCATTGGCCGCGCTCCAGCGCCTTACCCGAAAGGGACGCGCCGAGATGGCCCGGAAACATTTCGGGATAGAGCGTCAGGACAGTCGCGCGAAAAGTCATCGCCGCATCGCTCACTTGCGCTTGGCGGAAAACGGATTGCCCGAATCCTGGTCCTTGTCCTCGGAAAGGCCTGCCGCGACCGGATCGACCAGCAGCTTGCCCGCTTCCAGATCGATCTCCAGAACCGACCATTCGGTGAAGGGGATCAGCACCGGGCGCCGGCCAGGACCCTTCAGCTCCAGAAGATCGCCGGCGCCGAAATCGTAAACGCCGCTGACCTTGCCATAGCTGGTGCCATTGCCGTCGATCGCTTCCAGCCCTTCGAGATCGGCATAGAAGAACTCGTCCTCGTCGAGGTCGTCGTCGGGCAGGTTGTCCCGCTCGATGAACAGCTCAAGACCATTGAGCGCCTCGGCGGCGTTGCGATCGTTGACACCACGGAAGCGCACGATGACGACGTTCTTCGCCTCGCGGATTTCCAGCACCTCGAAAACACGTCCGTCGGCGCTGTGCAAATTGCCGTAGTCGCCGAGCGCCGTCGGGTCGTCGGTAAAGGATTTGACCCTGACCTCGCCGCGCAAGCCTTGCGCCGCGCCGATCGTCGCCATCAGAACCGGGTTTTCGAGTTTGCTCATCGTCCGCGTCCATTTCGGGAGTTCAGGGTGCACATAACGGAAAACGGGCGGCATGGAAATGCCACCCGTTTCCTTAAAGTCACGACAGGTTGGAAGCGGACGCGGACGGAAGCCCGTGCATCCTGCTTCAAACCATTTGCCGGCTATTATTCTGCGGCAGCTTCTGCAGCGGCAGCAGCGGCGTCTTCAGCCTTCTGCTTGGCTTCAGCAGCGCGCTCCTGAGCCTTCTTGCCCGGAACGGCCTTGGTCGGGTTGCTGCGAGCCGGACGCTTTGCGAGGCCAGCCTGGTCGAGGAAGCGCAGAACGCGGTCGGTCGGCTGGGCGCCCTGGGCGATCCAGTGAGCGATGCGCTCGGCGTCGAGCTCGACGCGCTTTTCGTCGTCCTTGCCGAGCATCGGGTTCCAGGAGCCGATCTTCTCGAGGAAGCGGCCGTCACGCGGGCTGCGGGCGTCAGCAACGACGATCTGGTAGTACGGACGCTTCTTGGAACCGCCACGGGCGAGACGAATTTTCAGTGCCATTTCAGTTACTCCTTGCAGGCTTTCTTGACCGCTTCGTTCAAGCGGAATGGTTTGTGCCGGCGTTACCCGCGGAATGCGAGCGATCGGCGGCGATGGCTTCATGATGCCGGATGACTTCCTTGATGATGAAGTTCAGGAACTTCTCGGCGAAATCCGGATCCAGATTGGCATCCTTGGCCAGGCGGCGCAGGCGTTCGATCTGGTATTCTTCGCGCGCCGGGTCGGCCGGCGGCAGATCATGCTTGGCCTTGAGAACGCCGACTGCCTGGGTGCAGCGGAAGCGTTCGGCCAGCATGTGGACGAGTGCGGCATCGATGTTGTCGATCGACTGCCGGTAACCCGCCAATTCCTGTTTGATTTCGGGATCAATCATCTCTCACCGATCCTCACTTCTTCTTCGGCAGGCCGGGAAGGCCGGGGAAACCGCCACCGAGGCCCGGAAGCTTGGCGCCGCCCAGACCCGGCAGGCCACCGCCGCCAAGACCCGGCATGCCGCCCGGCTTGAGGCCGGCTGCTTCCGCCTGCTTCTGCAGGGCCTCGAGCTGCTTCGGGTCGAGCTTCGACAGGTCGGGCACACCGCCGCCGCCGAGGCCACCAAGCCCCATCTTGTTGGCAAGGCCGCCCATCATCTGCTTCATCATGCCGCCTTTGCCCTTGCCACCCATCATCTTCATCATGTCCGCCATCTGGCGGTGCATCTTCAGAAGCTTGTTGATGTCGGCGGCATCGGTGCCGGAACCGGCGGCAATGCGCTTCTTGCGCGAATGCTTGAGCAGGTCCGGGTTGGCGCGCTCCGCCTTGGTCATCGAGGAGATGATGGCGATCTGGCGTCCGAACAGCTTATCGTCGAGACCGGCGGCGGCCATCTTGTCCTTCATGCCGGACATGCCGGGCATCAGGCCCATGATGCCGCCCATGCCGCCCATCTTCTGCATCTGGCCAAGCTGGTCCGCGAGGTCGTTCAGGTCGAACTTGCCCTTGGCCATCTTCGCGGCCATGGCGGCCGCTTTCTCGGCGTCGATGTTCTCGGCCGCCTTTTCGACCAGCGAGACAATGTCGCCCATGCCGAGAATGCGGTCGGCGACGCGGCGCGGATGGAACTCTTCGAGTTCGCCCATCTTTTCGCCGACGCCGATGAGCTTGATCGGCTTGCCGGTGACGGCACGCATCGAGAGCGCTGCACCGCCTCGGCCGTCACCGTCCATACGGGTGAGCACCAGGCCGGTGATGCCGACGCGTTCGTCGAAGTTGCGGGCAAGATTGACGGCGTCCTGACCGGTCAGCGCATCGGCGACGAGCAGGATTTCATGCGGATTGGACTTCCGCTTGATCTCCGCCATCTCGATCATCAGCGGCTCGTCGATATGGGTACGGCCGGCGGTGTCGAGGATGACGACGTCATGACCGCCGAGCTTGGCGGCCTGGACCGCGCGCGCGGCGATATCGGTCGGCGACTGGCCGGTAATAACAGGCAGCGTATCGACGCCGGTCTGCACGCCGAGCTGACGCAGCTGCTCCTGGGCAGCCGGGCGGCGCGTGTCGAGCGAAGCCATCAGGACCTTTTTCTTGTCCCTGATCTTCATCCGGCTGGCGATCTTGCCGGTGGTGGTCGTCTTACCCGAGCCCTGCAGACCGACCATCATGATGACAACAGGCGCCGGAGCGTTGAGGTCGATGGTGACTCCCTCGGAGCCGAGCATCTCGATCAGCTGATCATGGACGATCTTGACGACCATCTGGCCAGGCTTGATCGATTTCAGGATCTCGGCGCCGACGGCCTTTTCGCGAACCTTTTCAGTGAAGGAGCGCACGACATCGAGCGCGACGTCGGCTTCGAGCAGCGCACGGCGAACCTCGCGAAGCGCAGCGGAAACATCGGCTTCCGACAATGCGCCGCGGCCGGTCAGTCCATTCAATATGGAACCAAGGCGGTCCTGGAGGCTCTCGAACATTCTCACTTCCTTCTGGTTTCCGGTGGCGATCAACTCGCCGGAAACGTGGGTTCCTTCGCGCAGAAAACAAGGCGCAAAGCCAAAAACCACCCGAGGGCGCAACGCGCTGTCGGATGTTGACCTCCGGGTTCTCTTTACACCTTTACGGGACCCGGTCGGCGGCTTCGAAGACTTGAGCTTGCGAAGGAATTGCGGCGGATAAACAGGAAAGCGCGGCAAAAGTCAAGGACGGCAGGGCAATGACGGCTTTTTTGGCTCAGAGCGCCTCGCCCTCGACGGCTGCATCCAGTTCGCCCGCCAGCTGCTCAAAGGCCGTCGCCACCCGCGTCATCACCCGGAGCGTAGCCACCACTTCGGTCTGATTGATATCGCCGAGCAAGGCGTGCAGCATCTCGACTTCGCGGCGATGGATTTCCTCGAACAGATCGCGTCCGGCGGCGGTCGGGACACAAAGATAGGCGCGTCGGTGCTCCGGATTCGGCTGCCGTTCCAGCAATTGCTTGTCCATCAGCCCGGTGACGATGCGCAGCACGAACTGCCGTTTCATCGACAGGCGTCGCGCCGCGTCCGGCACAGTCAGCTGCACTTCGTAAAAAAGTTCGAGAACCGCGCGCTCCGCCACGGATATACCCGCGCCATCGAGCATATGCTCCGACGCTCGCTGCATATTGAGATGGACGGAGCGGACCAGCCGAAGGGTCTTGTAGAGGCGTTCATGCGGGTCGAATCGAACGAGCATGAAAGCACGATAGCAATCCAGTTGCTGTTTTCAAGAATTTGTTAAAGCCCGATCTTCCATCGGATGCGCCGGCGCACCATCTCATGCAATCACAAGACATGCCGAAAGGCTCGGGATGAAGAAATCGCACAATCCATACTATCGAGGCCCCGTCTCCGACCATTTCGACGGGACGCGCTTCTTCAATCCCGGCGGCAGGCCGCCCAAGGGCATGGCTGATTTGCTGCGCTGGCAGTTCGCTGGTGGCAAGGCACGCTGGCCGGCGCACAATCCAAGTCCCTTCGAGCAAGTGAAACCCGAACTCAGCGTCGAAGGCGAACGCCTGCGCGTGACGATGGTCGGCCACGCGACGTTGCTCATCCAGGTGCACGGCGTGAACATTCTCACCGACCCCGTCTGGGCGCGTCGCGCCAGCCCTTTCGCCTTTGCCGACCGCAGCGCTACAACGCCCCCGGCATCGAGCTCGACGATCTGCCGCCGATCGACATCGTGCTCGTCACCCACAACCACTACGACCATCTCGATGTAGAAACGCTGGCCGCACTGCAGGAGGAGCACGCGCCCCGGATCATCACCCCGCTCGGTAACGACACGATCATCCGCCACGCCGTTCCCGATGCCGAGATAACCGTGGTCGACTGGAACGACCGGGTCGATTGCGGTGATGACATCGTGATCCATGCGGAGCCGTGCCATCACTGGTCGGCCCGCGGCTCGCGCGACCGCCGCATGGCGCTCTGGGCCGCCTTCGTTCTGGAGACTCCGGCAGGCAAGATCTACCATGTCGGCGATACCGGCTTTCATGACGGCATAAACTATCGGGCCGCCCGCGAAAAACATGGGTCGTTCCGCCTCGCCAACCTGCCGTTCGGTTCCTACGAACCGCGCTGGTTCATGCAGGACCAGCACCAGAATCCGGAAGAGGCAGTGCGCGGCATGATCGATTGCGCCGCCACTCATGTCGCCGGCCACCACTGGGGCACGTTCCGCCTGACAGACGAGGGCGTCGACGAGCCGCGGCTGGCGCTGGAACGGGCGCTTGATGCGGCCGGCATCGCCCGCGCCCGCTTCCGGCCGCTGCGCCCCGGCGAGATCTTCGACGTGCCTGCCGTTGCGTCGGCCGCGGAATGAAGGCGGCACTGGTAATTTCCGGGCTTTTCCGCCATATACAGCGCGAATGAAGGGTGCCCTGCTTGACGCGGGCCGGTTTGGACCATCGCCACATGACCGACAACGTGCAATTCGCCAGAATGAACGGGCTTGGAAACAAGATCCTCGTCGTCGACATGCGCGGTCGGAAAGACCGGGTGACGCCGGCAGCCGCGATCGCGCTCAATGCCGACGCAGCAACTGCCTTCGACCAGATCATGGCGATCCACGACCCGAAGGCCACCGGCACCGATGCCTGGATCGACATCGTCAATTCCGATGGCTCCATGGCCCAGGCCTGTGGCAACGGCACGCGCTGCGTCGTCCAGGCGCTCGCCGCCGAAACCGGCAAGAAGGCCTTCCTCTTTCATACGGTCGCCGGCCTGCTCGAAGCCAAGGAACACGACGACGGCACCATATCCGTCGACATGGGAACCCCGCGCTTTGCCTGGAACGAAATCCCGCTTTCCGAGGAATTCCACGACACGCGCCGCATCGAGCTGCAGATCGGCCCGATCGACAATCCCGTGCTGCATTCGCCGTCGGTCGCCTCGATGGGTAATCCGCACGCGATCTTCTGGGTCGACAACGACGTCTGGTCCTACGATCTCGAGCGCTTCGGCCCGTTGCTCGAGAACCATCCGATCTTCCCTGAGCGCGCCAACATCTCGATTGCGCGTGTCCTTTCGCGTGGCGAGCTTGATCTGAGAACGTGGGAGCGTGGCGCCGGCCTGACGCTCGCCTGCGGCTCTGCCGCCTGTGCCGCTGCCGTCAGCGCCGCCCGCACCGAGCGCACCGACCGCAACGTCATCGTCAACGTGCCTGGCGGGCCGCTGACGATCGAATGGCGCGAGCGCGACGATCACGTGATCATGACCGGCCCGGCCGAATGGGAATGGTCCGGCACGCTGAACCCGACCACCGGCACCTGGCAGCGCGACGAGGCGGAGAGCGCGGGCAGCGGAGCGCGGGCGCTTTGAGCGGCGTCGAGGTCATAACCTTCGGCTGCCGTCTCAATACCTACGAATCCGAAGTGATGCGGGCCGAAGCCGAGAAGGCGGGGCTGAACAACGCCATCCTCGTCAACACCTGCGCCGTCACCGGCGAGGCGGTGCGCCAGGCGCGCCAGGCAATCCGTCGTGCCCGTCGCGACAATCCGCATGCGCGCATCATCGTCACCGGCTGCGCCGCGCAGACGGAAAAAGAGACCTTTGCCGAAATGGCCGAGGTCGACGCCGTGCTCGGCAACGAGGAGAAGCTGAAAAGCGCATCCTATCGCTCGCTGCCCGATTTCGGCGTTTCGGCGGAAGAGAAGCTGCGCGTCAACGATATCATGAGCGTGCGTGCGACGGCACCGCAGATGGTCAAGCACATCGACGGCCACGTGCGCGCCTTCATCCAGGTCCAGAACGGCTGCGATCATCGCTGCACCTTCTGCATCATTCCCTATGGCCGCGGCAATTCCCGCTCCGTGCCGATGGGTGCAGTGGTCGACCAGGCGCGCAAGCTCGTTGAAACAGGCTACTGCGAGATCGTGCTTACCGGCGTCGACGCAACCAGCTACGGCGCCGACCTGCCGGGTGCCCCGACGCTCGGCCTGCTTGCCAAGACGCTTTTGAAGCAGGTGCCGGAGATCCGCCGCCTGCGCCTTTCCTCGATCGACGGCATCGAGGCCGACAAACACCTCTTCGACCTGATCGCCGATGAAGCGCGCTTCATGCCGCATCTGCACCTGTCGCTGCAGCACGGCGACGACCTGATCCTGAAGCGCATGAAACGCCGCCACTTGAGCGCCGACGCCCGCGCCTTCGCCGATGAAGTCCGGCGGCTGCGGCCCGAGATCAGTCTTGGCGCCGACATGATCGCCGGTTTCCCGACGGAGACCGAGGAGATGTTCGAGAATGCCGCGAAGCTCGCCGAGGACTGCGGCATCGCCCATCTGCACGTCTTCCCCTATAGCCCGCGTCCCGGCACGCCGGCGGCGCGCATGCCGCAGCTCGACCGGGCGCTCGTCAAGGATCGCGCCGCGCGCTTGCGGGCAGTCGGCGCGACACTCTACGCCCGCCACCTCGAAGGCATGGTCGGCAGCGAGCAGACGATCCTGGTCGAGAACAACGGGCTCGCCCACACACAAAACTTCACGCTCGTCGATGCCGCCGGCCTGAAAGCCCGCGCGCTTGTCCCGGTCTTAATCACCGGCCACAATGGCAAGCATCTGACGATGCAGGTAAAACAGATGGCTGCGGCCTGATTTATGCGGAATTCCTGAATGGCAATGGGTTTCATCAAGAGGATCTTCACCTTCGGCAAGGGCGCGGTGGAGGAGACGAAGCCGCCGGAAGGTGTGCCCGAGGAGACGATTGTCTCTTCGCCCGAGGCGGAGCCAAGTGCCAAGGCGGTGGAACCGTCTGCGCCTGTCGCCGCGGCTGAAATTGCCGAAGAGACCCCGGACGCCGCCTTCGAGCCGCCTGTCGATATCGAGACGCTGCCGCTCTCCGAGGACGATCCGGTGCTCGAAGCCGAGATCGAGACTGCGGGCGGTCCGGCTTCCGACGATGCCGAAGAGCTGACGCGTGACGAGGCCGGGGCCACACCGTTTGAGGACAGCGTTGCGATGCCCCCCTCTGTCCCCTCGGGACATCTCCCCCAAGAGGAGGGAGATCAGACGGAGGCTGAGGCAGCCATCGACGATGCGTCTCTAACCACCGAGACCGCGGAAGCTGTTGCCGACGAGAAGCCAGCGGATTCCCCAGCGGATTCCATTGAGATCATCGTAACCTCCCACGAGGCCGAGACCATCGAGGGCACCGCAGAAGCCTTGCCAACTGCGGACGATGCCGAAGCCGAACCACGCGACATCACGACAGCCGAAACGCCCGTGGCTGACGCCGTGGGCGACCCCAGCGCGATCTCCCCCCCTGTGGGGGAGATGCCCGGCAGGGCAGAGGGGGGTGAAGCCGCAACCGCAGCCCTCCGTGAAAACCTCGAGACCGCAGAGACCGACCCCACAGAAGCAGCGGCCGACATCTCACAAATCGAGGCTTACGAAGCGGATGTAGCTGCCGCAGCCCCTGCCCTTCCCAAGGGCTTCGCAACCACCGACAACAAGCCCAAGGACGAGCCCCTCGCCGCGCCGAAGGAAAAGCTCACCTGGTACCAGCGCCTGCGCCGCGGCCTTGCCCGCACCTCGTCGCAACTGACCGGCCAGATCGCCAGCCTCTTCACCAAACGCAAGCTCGACGAAGCGACGCTCCAGGATCTCGAGGATCTGCTGATCCAGGCCGATCTCGGCGTCGAAACCGCGATGCGCATCACCGATACGCTCGCCTCCGAGCGCTATGGCAAGGATGTCTCCGGCGAGGACGTCTCGCGCATCATGGCCGGCGAGATCACCAAGGTGCTTTCGCCCGTCGCCAAGCCGCTGGAGCTCGACCTCAGCCACAAGCCGCATGTCATTCTGGTGGTCGGCGTCAACGGCACCGGCAAGACCACGACGATCGGCAAGCTCGCCGCCAAGCTTTCGGGCGCGGGCCTCAAGGTCATGCTTGCCGCCGGCGACACCTTCCGCGCCGCGGCGATCGAGCAACTGAAGATCTGGGCGGAGCGCACCAAGTCCGACATCGTCTCCTCCAAGCTCGGCGCCGATGCCGCCGGTCTTGCCTACGAGGCGTTCCAGCAGGCGCGCGAGAAGAAGGCCGACGTGCTGATCATCGACACCGCCGGCCGCCTGCAGAACAAGGCGGAGCTGATGGCCGAACTTGAGAAGATCGTGCGCGTGCTCGGCAAGCTCGATCCGGATGCACCGCACACGGTGCTGCAGACGCTTGATGCCACGACGGGACAGAACGCGCTGCAGCAGGTCGAGATCTTCCGCAACGTCGCCGGCGTCAGCGGCCTGATCATGACCAAGCTCGACGGCACGGCGCGCGGCGGCATCCTCGTCGCCATTTCCGCCAAGCACAAGCTGCCGGTCTACTTCATCGGCGTCGGCGAAGGCATCGACGATCTGGAGCCCTTCGAGGCCAAGGATTTTGCCGAAGCGATCGCCGGCGTTGCCGCCTGACGAGGCAGTTCTGCGCCCGCGCATTTGCGCGGGCCCGTTGCCTTGATATGGTTTTGCCGCAAAGCTGGTGTTATGAGCAGCAGGCACATGCAGAAACAGGACCCGGAAATGTCGTCGATCGAGGCTACCAAGCCGCAGAAGGAAGTGAGCCCCTTGCTCAAGATGGTGCTGGAGCTTGGACCGCTGATGGTCTTCTTCTTCGCCAATTCGCGCGGCGAATGGCTGGCCGGGCATTTTCCGGCGCTCACCGAGCTCGGCGGCCCGATCTTCATCGCCACCGGCCTGTTCATGGCCGCGACCGCGATCGCGCTCGCCGTCTCCTGGATGCTGACCCGCACCCTGCCGATGATGCCGCTGATCTCAGGCATCGTCGTCTTCGTCTTCGGCGCGCTGACGCTGTGGCTGCAGAACGACACCTTCATCAAGATGAAGCCGACGATCGTCAACACGCTGTTCGGCGCGATCCTGCTCGGCGGTCTTCTCTTCGGCAAGTCGCTGCTCGGCTACGTCTTTCACTCCGCCTTCAAGCTCGACGAGGACGGCTGGCGCAAGCTCACGCTGCGCTGGGGCCTGTTCTTCCTGTTCCTGGCCGTGCTCAACGAAGTGGTCTGGCGTTCGTTCTCGACCGATTTCTGGGTCGCCTTCAAGGTCTGGGGCACGATGCCGATCACCATCCTCTTCACGCTCGCCCAGATGCCCTTGATCATGAAACATTCGCTTGACCAGGAGAACGCCGAGTGAGCACCGCGCTTGAGGAGAATGACAGCCGCAACCGGCACGCACTCCTCTGGCTCGCCGCCTGTTTCGCGGTTCTGCTGATACAGATCGTCACCCAGCATCTGATGGGTCGCATCTGGATCTGCGACTGCGGCTACGTCAAACTCTTCGAACCCGTCGTCAAATCCAGCGGCAACTCGCAGCACATCGCCGACTGGTACACACCTTCCCACATCATCCACGGCTTCCTGTTCTACGGCCTCGGCCACCTGCTTTTGCGCCGCAAGCCGCTGACGGCAAAGCTCTTCCTGGCGATGGCGATCGAATCCGCCTGGGAAATCGCCGAAAACACCCCCATGGTGATCAACCGCTACCGATCGGCGACGATCTCGCTCGACTATTTCGGCGACAGCATCCTGAATTCGACCATGGACACCCTGGCGATGGTCGCGGGCTTTATGTTCGCGGCCCGCATGCCCGTCTGGCTGACGGTCACGATCGCCATCGTCTTCGAGCTTTTCACCGGCTGGCTGATCCGCGACAATCTCACTTTGAACGTGCTGATGCTGGTCTGGCCGCTCGATGCCGTCAGGGACTGGCAGGCTGGGATTTAGTCGGGCTCGTCTCCGGCGCGCCCGTCGAATCCGGCTTGCACAGCTTGCCCAGCGCATATGGGCAATGCAGTCTCATCAAGCTTTTGCTCGGATATCACAGGGATCCAGCAGCCGCGCGTCCGCGCGGCGGAAGACTTAACCGCGCTAGCTTCCGGTAACCGGAAAGAGAAAGCCCCACGCGCCGCCGACGCGGTGCGGCTGGTTTCCTGTGACAAGCACAGGAATGAGGCAAGGTAGGTGATCCGCCCGGAAACCACTAAGCCGTTGGCAGCATTTCCAAACTACCACTCACGAGCCCGCAACGGCCTTCTCGATGGCCGGCAGCAGTCCATTCTTGACGCTGTTCTCGTCGAACGGGCCGACACGCTTGTAGAGGATCGTGCCATCGGCGCCGACCAGATAGGATTCCGGAATACCGTAGACACCCCAATCGATCGCCGCCTTGCCGCGGGGATCGACGCCGACGGCGGAAAATGGATTGCCGAGCTCGCCGAGGAAACGCAGCGCGTTTTCGTTCTGGTCCTTGTAATTGATGCCGACGACGGTGAGCCGCGGGTCCTTCGACAGTTCCAGAATGAAGGGATGCTCCTGACGGCAGGGCACGCACCAGGAGGCCCAGACGTTGACGAGCGTCAGCTTGCCTTTGATCGCCACGTCGGTCAGCGCCGGCATCGGCTGGCCATCGCGGGTCGCCCCTTCGAGTGCAGGAAGGTCGAGTTTCGGCGCCTTCGTGCCGATCAGTGCGGACGGGATCTCGCTCACGTCCTTGCCGGAATTGAGTTGGCTCCAGAAGATCGCCGCAAGCCCGGCGAAAATGATGAGCGGCAGTGCCGCGAGCACGAAACGCATCGGCCCCGGTTTGCGCTCGTCGCTGCCGGGCGCAGGAGTGCTGGTCATCGTGTCTCTCCCGATGCCGGTTCGGCGGAGCGCCTGCGAATGCCCGAGGCTTCGAGTTCGGCAAGCTCACGCCGACGCGCGCGCCCATCCAGAACCACCCAGGCGATCAGGCCTAGAACCGTCAGCGTCGCTATTCCATAGCTGGTAAAGACGTAGGCGGCGTGGCTCATCATTTCGTGCGGCCTCCCCGGCCGGCGCTACGCGCCGCCAGACGGCGCAGCGCCGTGACGCGCCGGCGCAGGATTTCGTTGCGCATGGCGGCGATGTGCAGCGTGAAGAACAGTAGCGTGAAGGCAACCGCCATCACGATCAGCGGCCACAGGAACTCCGGATCGATCGTCGGCCCATCGAGCCGCATGACGCTCGCCGGCTGATGCAGCGTGTTCCACCATTCGACCGAGAACTTGATGATCGGGATATTGACGAAACCGACGAGCACCAGCACCGCGGAAACCTTGGAAGACCGCGCAGGATCGTCGATCGCGCGGTTGAGCGCCATCAGTCCCAGATACATGAGGAACAGCACAAAGACCGAGGTCAGCCGCGCGTCCCAGACCCACCAGGTGCCCCACATCGGCTTGCCCCAGAGCGAGCCGGTGACGAGCGCCAGGAAGGTGAAACAGGCGCCGATCGGTGCTGCCGCGCGCGAAGAAACATCTGCCAGCGGATGGCGCCAAACGAGCGTGCCAAGCGCTGCCAGCGCCATCACCGAATAGCACATCATCGACAGCCAGGCGGCCGGAACATGCACATACATGATGCGCACCGTCTCGCCCTGCTGGTAGTCGCCTTCTGTGGCGAAGGACAGCCAGAGGCCGACGGCGAAGAACAGCGCGGTCAGGCCGGCAAGCCACGGCAGCAGACGGTCGGCCAGCGCCAGGAACCGTGTCGGGTTGGCGAGGTCGCTGAATTTGCGGATGGCCAGGCTGTTTTCGCTCATGATGGCTCTTTAACGCTTAAGTCCCCCTGCTGCAATTGATCCGCGTCAATCGACCGATCACGATCAGTTGGGGCCTTCAATCATAAACGTGATCGATCTGAAGGACTTAGCGACGGCTGCGACGGAAAACCGCAAACTGTTTCAGCCGTTCCGCTCCTATTGCGTCAATCGGACGCGTGCCGAAGTGCTGCGGCGGCGGCAACCGGCCCGATGACGGCAAAGAACAGGGTGATCGCCGCGAGGATCATCAGGGGCGGCAGGAACGGCGCCGGGTCCTCGATCGCCGCATAGACGGCGCTGACGCCGAAGATCAGCACCGGGATCGCAAGCGGCAGCACCAGGATCGACACCAGCAGCCCGCCGCGTGGCAGCGACACGGCGACGGCAGCGCCGACCGCACCGATGAAGGTGATCGCCGGCGTGCCGATCAGAAGCGTCAGCATGGTGGCGCCGATCGCGATCTCGCTCATGTTCATGAAGAGACCGAGCAAGGGCGAGGCGATCACCAGCGGCAGGCCGGTCGCTGCCCAATGGGCCGCGCATTTGACGAAGACGGTGAAAAGCAGCGGCGTCTCCTGCATCAGCATCAGGTCGAGCGAACCGTCGTCCCGCTCCGCCTGGAACAGGCGGTCGAGACCGAGTAGCGAGGCGAGCAGCGCGCCGATCCAGAGGATCGCCGGGCCGATGCGCGAAAGCAGGTTCAGATCCGGGCCGACGCCGAAGGGAATGACCGCGACCACGGTCATGAAGAAGAGCACGCCGATCATCGCGCCGCCGCCGGCGCGTATCGACAGCTTCAGATCGCGGAAGAAGAGCGCGATCATGCCGGCACTCTCCTGGCAGCGAGCACGGACGCGCTTTTACGCATCATGCCAGAGCCCTCCCGCGAAATGCTCGAAGCCCTTCATGTGCAATTCCCTCGTTTGATCGAGCCCCAGCGGTTGATGCGTCGCTGCGATCACGATGCCGCCCTTTCCGAGATGCGCCTTTACCAGGTCGGCAAACAGCCGATCGGCGCCGGCGTCGAGTGCCGCGGTCGGCTCGTCGAGAATCCAGATCGGGCGATGGGCGACGAGCAGCTTCGCCATCGCCATGCGGCGTTGCTGACCGGCCGAGAGATATCCGAAGGGCAGATGCGCGATATCAGGCAGGCCGACCGCTTCGACCGCCTCGGTAAGAGCGATTCCGACGCCGCCGGGCGAATCGCCCATGAAACGCTGCCAGAAGGAAAGATTTTCTGCGACGGTCAATTCGCGCTTCATCGCGTTGCGATGCCCGAGATAGTGGCTGAGCTCCGATGGGTGAGCTATTTCTGGGGGGGCGTTCTCAAGTTTCAAATGTCCGCTTTCGGGGCTCAGCAACCCGGCCAGAACCCGCAGCAAAGTCGACTTTCCCGAGCCGTTCGGACCCGTCACCACAAGGGCCTCACCGGTATCGAGCGCAAAGGAAATATCGTTAAAAATCAGATCCTCGCCGCGCTTCGCACTCAAACCTTCAGCCAGCAGGCGCATGAATATTAGACTTCCCTTCGCGTGTCTTCCGCAGAGCAAAAAAAGTTCCAATTGGACCTTCGTTGCTCTGGCACGTTTTGGAGAAATTATCTATAAGGCGGCCAACACGCCAGCGGTCGGCGTGAATTTCATCCTAGCGCCGAACATGGAATGAATTTCCACGTACGGACAGCGGAAATGGCCGCACCCGCATCCCAATTCGCGCTTCATTGCGCTCGGGCGTTCGTACGTCAGTTTTTGGCGATCAGACGGAACGGGGTATTATCCAGTGTCCAAATCCCTAGACAGCTTCAATTGTCGCTCCACGCTCACCGTCAACGGTGTGGACTACGTCTATTACAGCCTGCCGAAGGCGGAGGCGAACGGTCTCGCCGGCGTTTCCAAGCTGCCCTACTCGATGAAGGTTCTGCTCGAGAACCTGCTGCGCAATGAAGACGGCCGCTCCGTCACCAAGAAGGACATCGAGAACGTTGCCGCCTGGCTCAACGACAAGGGCACGGCTGAAAACGAAATCGCCTACCGCCCGGCCCGCGTGCTGATGCAGGACTTCACCGGCGTTCCCGCCGTGGTCGACCTCGCTGCAATGCGCGACGCCATGGTCTCGCTCGGCGGCGACCCCGAGAAGATCAACCCGCTCGTTCCCGTCGACCTCGTCATCGACCACTCCGTCATCGTCGACGAATTCGGCACGCCGAACGCCTTTGCCCGCAACGTAGAGCTGGAATACCAGCGCAACGGCGAGCGCTACCGCTTCCTGAAGTGGGGCCAGCAGGCGTTCAAGAACTTCCGCGTCGTGCCGCCCGGCACCGGCATCTGTCACCAGGTCAATCTAGAATATCTGGGCCAGACCGTCTGGACCCGTGAAGAAGACGGCGAAATCACCGCCTACCCGGATACCTGCGTCGGCACCGACAGCCACACCACCATGATCAACGGCCTTGGCGTTCTCGGCTGGGGCGTTGGCGGTATCGAAGCTGAAGCCGCGATGCTCGGCCAGCCGGTCTCCATGCTTCTGCCTGAGGTCATCGGCTTCAAGCTGACGGGCAAGCTGAAAGAGGGCGTCACCGCGACCGACCTCGTGCTCATGGTCGTTCAGATGCTGCGCAAGAAGGGCGTGGTTTCGAAGTTCGTCGAATTCTTCGGCCCGGGCCTCGACAACATGACGCTCGCTGACCGTGCGACCATCGGCAACATGGGTCCGGAATACGGCGCGACCTGCGGCTTCTTCCCGGTCGACAGCGAAACCATCAACTACCTCACCATGTCCGGCCGCGAAGAGCAGCGCATTTCGCTCGTCGAAGCCTATTCCAAGGCCCAGGGCATGTGGCGCGACGGTGACGGCTCGGAGCTTGTCTTTACCGACACGCTGGAACTCGACCTCGGCGACGTCGTTCCCGCTATGGCTGGTCCGAAGCGTCCAGAAGGCCGCATCCCGCTCGAAAGCATCGCATCCGGTTTCGCAACCGCGCTCGAAGGCGACTACAAGAAGCCGGGCCAGCTTTCGAACCGCTACGCCGTCGATGGCACCGACTTCGATCTCGGCCATGGCGACGTTGCCATCGCTGCGATCACGTCGTGCACCAACACCTCCAACCCGTCGGTGCTGATTGCAGCCGGCCTGCTCGCCCGCAACGCGGTTGCCAAGGGCCTGAAGTCCAAGCCGTGGGTCAAGACCTCGCTGGCACCGGGATCGCAGGTCGTCGGTGAATACCTCGCCAAGTCGGGCCTGCAGAAGGACCTCGACGCGCTCGGCTTCAACCTCGTCGGCTTCGGCTGCACCACCTGCATCGGCAACTCCGGTCCGCTGCCGGCCCCGATCTCGAAGACGATCAACGACAAGGGCCTGATTGCTGCCGGCGTTCTCTCCGGCAACCGCAACTTCGAAGGCCGTATCTCGCCGGACGTTCAGGCGAACTACCTCGCCTCGCCGCCGCTCGTCGTTGCCTATGCACTCGCCGGTACGGTCCAGAAGGACCTGACCAACGAACCGCTCGGCGAAGACAAGGACGGCAACCCGGTGTTCCTCAAGGACATCTGGCCGACCTCCAAGGAAATCCAGGAGTTCATCTTCAAGTACGTCACCCGTGAACTCTACGCGACCAAGTATGCCGACGTCTTCAAGGGCGACGAAAACTGGCAGGCCGTTCAGGTTCCTCCGGGCCAGACCTACGCCTGGGACGATGGTTCGACCTACGTGCAGAACCCGCCCTACTTCGTCGGCATGGGCAAGTCCGGCTCCGGCATCTCCGACATCAAGGGCGCGCGCGTCCTCGGCCTGTTCGGCGACAAGATCACCACCGACCACATCTCGCCGGCCGGTTCGATCAAGGCAGCCTCGCCGGCTGGTGCCTACCTCATCGGTCATGGCGTCGGCGTTGCCGACTTCAACCAGTACGGTACGCGTCGCGGCAACCATGAGGTGATGATGCGCGGCACCTTTGCCAACATCCGCATCCGCAACCACATGCTCGGCCC
Source organism: Ensifer sp. 22460 (assembly GCF_052044935.1). NCBI lineage: Bacteria > Pseudomonadati > Pseudomonadota > Alphaproteobacteria > Hyphomicrobiales > Rhizobiaceae > Ensifer > Ensifer sp. 22460. The sequence continues at coordinate 28,567 of NZ_JBQENZ010000009.1, read as the reverse complement.
GAACGGCAAGGAAGGTGGCTACACCATCCACTATCCGTCGAAGGAAGAGATGTCGATCTACGACGCCGCCATGCAGTACAAGGAAGAGGGCGTTCCGCTCGTCATCTTCGCCGGCGTCGAGTACGGCAACGGTTCGTCGCGCGACTGGGCTGCGAAGGGCACCAACCTGCTCGGCGTCAAGGCCGTCGTCGCGCAGTCCTTCGAGCGTATCCACCGCTCGAACCTGGTCGGCATGGGCGTCATCCCCTTCGTCTTCGAAGAGGGCACGACCTGGGAATCGCTGGGCCTCAAGGGCGATGAAATCGTCACCATCGACAACCTCGCCAATGTCCAGCCGCGCGAAAAGCGCGTTGCCAAGGTCACCTATGGCGACGGCAGCGTGAAGGAAATTCCGCTGATCTGCCGGATCGATACGCTGGACGAAGTGACCTACGTCAACAACGGCGGCATTCTGCAGACGGTTCTGCGCGACCTCGCCGCCTGATCGCCAGACCATCGCGAAGCATTGGAGTCGGGACGCCGAGAGGCGACCCGGCTCTTTCTTTGGTTGTCAAATCCCAAAACGTCCCAACACAAGTCTGTGCTCACCCGCCACCTCACTCCAACGTGACTTCCCGTTGATGCGTGGCCGGCGTATGTAATGAACTCCCCCATAAGGAGTAGGCCGACGGCCCCCAACGAAGTGACGCCATGACATCCGCAGACCGTTCTTTCATTCGCCCTTTTGCACTGGCTTTCGGGCTGTTCGCAGCCGCTGGTGCACCGGCCGGGGCACAGGACGGACAGGTGATCAAAGGCGTCGTGGAACTATTCACCAGCCAGGGCTGTTCCTCCTGCCCGCCGGCTGATGCGGCGCTGAAGGCGCTTGTCGATGGCGGTGATGTCGTGGCGCTCGCCTACCATGTCGACTACTGGAACTATCTCGGTTGGGCCGACACACTGGCCTCCAAGGAAAATACCGAACGGCAATATGCCTATGCCCGGATGCTCGGTCGCAATGGCGTCTATACGCCCCAGGCGATCCTGAACGGGCGCGACCATGTCAACGGCGGCAATCTTCAGGCGATCAAAACGCGGCTGGAGACAATGAAGGCCGAAGGCAAGGGGCTTGCCGTTCCCGTCGAGGCGAAGATTGAGGGCGAAGAAATCCAGATCAACGTCGGTAGCGGCATCGGCAAGGCGAACGTCGTCGTCGTCTATTTCGACCGCGCGAAAGTGGTGAAGATGGAGAAGGGGGAGAACAGCGGCAAGGAAATCCCCTACTGGCATGCCGTGCGCGACATTCAGACGATCGGCATGTGGGACGGAAAGCCGGCAACCTTCACCCTTCCCGCAACGGTTCTGACCGAGCGCCCCGGCAACAGCGGCTGTGCCGTTCTCTTGCAATCGATGAAGGACAAGGAAACGCCGGGCGCGATCATCGGCGCCACGACCGTGCTCGCCGGCCCGCAAGGCAAATTGTAAGCGGGCGCGGCGCAAGGGGGTGGTTCGGCCCGGCAGCATCGAGGGGCTGGGGCTGAGGGTTCGAAGTTACCGGACCGAACCGGCCATGGCTGCGTTCGGTGAACTCCCGCAGCATGACGACCTGACCGGACATACGGTGGCAACGACTCTGTCCGTCAGCGCTCGCGAGTTTTGCGGTGAATTGGGGCGGCGATTTGACTGAAATGGGGCAGAGGTAAGAAATGCCCTCTTCGTCCAACGGCTTCCGGCTTGCTTTTCGGCTCACGTCAGGCACACTGTTATCGTTCTGTCACAACAGAAGGCCGGATTGCCGATGACCGATGAGCCGGATTTGCCGCAAGGCGAGGCGCGCCATCAGCGCGAGACCACTTCCGAAGTGGTCGTCCATCTTCACGAATACAAGAACGCCAAGAACCCTCCCCCCATCACTTTCCATCGCCGCGAACTGGACCAGATCCTTTGGGTGTATGGTCGAATGGTCGGCGAAGGCGAGTGGCGGGACTACGCCATCGACCACCTGAAGGACCGCGCGGTCTTCTCGGTGTTCAAGCGTTCGGGAGAAATGCCGCTCTACCGGATCGAGAAGAACCCAAAGCTGTCGACGAAACAGGGCGCCTATAGCGTGCTGAACATTCACGGCACGATCCTGAAACGCGGCCACGAGCTCGCCCAGGTGCTCAAGGTGTTCGACAAGGTCCTGAAGCTGGTGGAAACCTGAAGCATGCCGCGCAAAGGTGTGCAGCGGTTTTGCGATAACGACATGCGAAATATCAGAAACTTGAAGCGCCGGGAGCGGACCTGAAAGATCGCGAAGCGCCTTAAGACCTGATCCGCACCGGCGGTCCCGGTGAGATGCGCGGCGACCTCTTCCGACCCAGGGCTTTGACCTGCCCCGGGACGGACGACTGCAATCAGCGCATGTCGGGCGCCCATGAGGCGGCGATCAGTTCTGATAGAGCGTGTCTGGATAGACGTCTTCCGGCGGATCGCTCGTCTGGCCCTCGCCAAGCGCGAGCTGCATGATCGCCGTGTCGAGCCAACGGCCATGTTTGAAGCCGGTCGCTTTCATAGTGCCCTGATGCTCGAAGCCGAGCGAGCTGTGTACGGCGATCGATGCCGGGTGGGCACCGCCGATCACCGCAACCATCTGCCGGAAGCCGAGCTCGGTGCAACGACGAATCAGTTCGACGAGCAGCGCCTTGCCAGCACCCTTGCCGCGCGCTTCCGGCGCCAGGTAGATCGAATCCTCGACCAGAAAGCGATAGGCCGTGCGCGTCCGGAAGGCGGACGCATAGGCATAGCCGACGATCGATCCGCTGCCATCGCATGCGACCACATAGGGGTAGCCGTTGCCGATGATCGTCTCGAAGCGGTTTCGCATCTCCGCTTCGGAAGGAGGTTCGATCTCATAGGTGGCGACGCCGTTCAGAACGGATTCGCGGTAGATCGCGGCGATGGCAGGAAGGTCGGCCAAGGTGGCGTCACGCAGACTCAGGGACATGGCGGTAAACTGCATCTCGAGGTTTCGTCGTCCTTCACTCCCATGGGGGCCGGGACGCGATCAACTGTTTCCGGCAACAAAAAAGGCGGCCGAAGCCGCCTTTTCCGCTATTCGTTTCAAGCTTAGTTGTTCCGGTTGCCCATGAACTGCAGCAGGAACATGAACAGGTTGATGAAGTCGAGGTAGAGCGTCAGCGCGCCCATGATCGCCTTGCGGCCGGCAACGGTGCTGTCATCGGCTTCGTAGTACATTTCCTTGATCTTCTGCGTGTCGTAGGCGGTGAGGCCAGCGAAGATCAGAACACCGATCACGGAGATCGCGAAGCCGAGGGCCGACGAAGCAAGGAAGATATTGACGATCGACGCAATGATCAGGCCGAAGAGGCCCATGATCAGGAACGTGCCGAAGCCAGACAGGTCCTTCTTGGTCGTGTAGCCGTAGAGCGACAGAGCGCCGAACGAAGCGGCCGTGACGAAGAACGTCTGCACGATGCTCTGGCCGGTGAAAACCAGGAAGATCGACGACAGCGACAGGCCCATCAGGGCGGCGTAGATCCAGAACGTCGTCTGTGCTGCGGAGACGCTCATCGAATTAATGCGGAAGCTCATGAAGAAGACCATCGCCAGCGGCGCCAGCATCACGACCCACTTCAGGGGCGAAGCGTAGATGAGCTGGGCGAATGCCGGATTGGAGGCGGCAAGCGCATAGGTTCCGTAAGCTGCCACGCCGGTGATCGCCAAGCCCAGGGCCATCAGGTTGTAGACCTTCAGCATGTACGCGCGAAGGCCCTCATCGATCACGGCACCCGCCTGAGCGCCGGCGGGCGACATTCGGGTTTGGTAGTTTCTCAGATCAGCCATTGTTTCCTCATTTAAGCTCCGGTGGAAGTTACGGTGTCGGGCGGCGAACAGTCTCGCTTTGGAAGGCTGGCTTCCACGCCCAGGCGCCGCTGCGGAGCTCCAGCATGCCTGTGGATAAATATGATGCCGAAACCCGTTGCGTACAAGACCCGAAGCCGCTGGATTCGAACGCATCCGGCCGTTTCCGGCATGCACGACAGGGATTTACGGTTAACTTCACCGCTCAAAGCTCCCGCAGGACCGGCGCCGCCTTCTGCCCCAGAATACGCCAGGTACCGGCAAGACCGATGCCGACGGTCATCACCAGCGCCCCGACGACGGTCAGGATGGCGACATCCGGCAGGAAGTCTGACGGCAACTTCATGATGCGGCTGACGACGAACCAAGCGGCAACTCCGCCGGCAAACAGCGCGAAAACCGCAGTTGCGAGGCCGAGAATGGCATATTCGTAGCTGAACGCCCGGATGAGGGTCGCGCGCGTCGCACCCAGCGTTTTCAGCACCACGGCATCATGGACGCGCGCCCGGTTGCCAGCGGCGAGCGCACCGGCAAGCACCAGGACGGAGGCGACGAGCGCCACCGCGGCGGCTGCCCGGATGGCGGTTACCAACTGTCCAAGCAGCCCGTTCACGATGTCGAGAGCATCCTTCACCCGCACGCTTGTGATCGTCGGATAGGCGTTGGTGACGGCCTTCAGCACCGCCGCCTCCTCTTCCGGCGTCGCTGCCGGATCGATGACCGTTGCCAACCACGCATGCGGCGCACCGGCAAAGGTGTTCGGCGAAAACACCATGACGAAGTTGATCGAAAGCGATTCCCACTCGACGTTGCGGAAATTGGCGATCTTGGCGGTGATGTTGCGACCAAGCACGTTGACGGTCACGGTGTCGCCGATCTTCAGGCCGAGTTCGCCGGCCTCTTCCGCCGAGAAGGAAACCAAGGGCTCGCTACTATAGTCGGCCGGCCACCACGTGCCCGCGGAAAGCGTCGCGTTCTCCGGCTTGTTCTTGGCATAGGTGATGCCGCGGTCGCCGCGCAGCACCCATTGGCCGCCGGGCGGCACGTTGCGGCTGTTCACGTCCTCACCGTTGAAGGCAATGATCCGGCCACGCAGCATCGGCACCTCGATGACCTTGCCCTTCGGGATCGTCCGGTTGAGCACCGAGCGGAAGCCTTCGATCTCGTTGCCCTGGATATCGACGAAGAAGAAGTTCGGCGCCCGCTCCGCCATGCTGCCGGTAAGCTCGCGGCGCAGATTGCCGTCGATCAGAGCCAACGTTACAAGCAGCGCCAGCCCAAGACCCAGCGACAACACGACCGAGGACGTGAGTGCGCCGGGGCGATGGATGTTGCCGATCGCCAGCCTGAGGGCCGGCGAGTTGACCCGCGGGCTGCGGCGCGCAAGCCAGGCGATCGCGAGCGCGACGACGCGCAGGACAATGAAGGCAAAGGCGATCGCGCCCAGGAACACCAGCGAAATATAGCGGTCGTAGGCCGTCCAGATCGCGAGCCCCGCGAGCGCGGCAAGACAAGCGACGGCGCCGAGCAAATAGGGCCATGCCGGAAAGCCGGAGGGGTCGAAGCCCTGCTGGCGGAAGAGCGCGGTTGCCGGAATGGCCCGTGCCCGCCCGAGCGGCAGGATGGCAAAAGTCAGCGCCGTCAGCACGCCGAAGAGCGCGGCAAGACCGAGCGCCCCCGGATAGAGATGAAACTCCGTCGAGATCGGCAATAAATCTGCCAGGAACTGCGCTGCGATGAAGGGGATCAGCATGCCGAGGGCGAGGCCGATCACGATGCCGATCAAGGCGATCATCAGGATCTGCGCGAGATAGATCATCGCCACCAGCGAGGCAGGAGCGCCCAGGCATTTGAAGGTGGCGATCACGCTGCGCTTCTGGTCGAGATAGGCGCGCACCGCGTTGGCAACGCCGACACCGCCGACGATGAGCGCCGTCAGCCCGACAAGCGTCAGGAACTGCGAGAAGCGGGTGATGTTCGCCGTCAATGACGGCGCGGCGTTGGCGCTGGTGCGGATCGACCAGCCGGCCGCCGGAAAGCGCTTCTCGGCGTCGGTGCGAATGGCCGCGAGCTGCGCCGGGCCCGCGACCTTTACCTTGTAGCTGTGCTCGACAAGGCTTCCTGTCTGCACCAGGCCGCTCACGGCCAGCGCCTCGGCCGAGACCATCAGGCGGGGGGCAAAGCCGAAGCCGTCGGACAAGGCGTCCGGCTCGCGCACGATCGTGCCGGAGATCCGGATCCTGGCGTTGCCGAGAAGGATCTCATCTCCCACCTGCACGCCAAGACGGTCGAGCAGCAGCGGCGCCACGACGGCGCCAAAGGTCTCGCCATCGCGCGCCAAAAGCTCATGCAGCGGACGGCTCGGCTCGCTTTCCAGCGCGCCGTAGAGCGGGTAGGCGGCATCGATCGCCTTCAGTTCGACCAGCGCCTGGTTGGATCCGTCGGGCAACCGCGCCATCGACCGCAAGCCGGCGGAAACCGCGACGGTTCCGAGACTGTCGAGATAGGCGCGCTCGTCCGCGGTCGCCACGCGATTGTTGAGCTCGAAGCGGATGTCGCCGGCGAGCAGTTCCTGCCCCTGCGTCGCGATCGTCGCGGTGATCGATTGCGACAGCGAATTGACGCCGGCAATCGCCGCGGTCCCGAGCGCGATGCAGGCGAGGAAAATGTAGAAACCTCTAAGCCCGCCGCGCATTTCGCGCAGTGCCAGGCGAAGGGCAAGCAGCGGCCGCAGCCGAACCGATGACGCGCCGCTCATGCCGAGGCCGCCTCCTGGCGCGGCGTCACCGCAAGCGGCCCCGCCTCGCCGCCGGCGACAATCTCGCCGGAGCGGACGCGGACTTGCCGCACGCAACGTGCGGCAAGAGCCGCATCATGCGTCACGAGAACGAGTGTCATGCCGCGGTCACGCTGTTCGGCGAAAAGCAGATCGGCGATCTGGCGTCCGGTTTCGGCGTCGAGGTTGCCCGTCGGCTCGTCGGCGATTAGCAGTTTCGGCGAAGGCGCCAAGGCGCGAGCGATCGCCACGCGCTGCTGTTCGCCGCCGGAAAGCTGGCCGGGATAGTGGCTGAGCCGCTCGCCGAGACCGACGGCGACGAGTTCCTTGCGCGCGATCTCGAAGGCGCCGGCCACATTGGCGAGTTCGAGCGGCACCGCGACGTTTTCGAGCGCGGTCATGTTGGGGATGAGGTGGAAGGACTGGAAGACGATGCCGATGTTGCGCCCGCGGAAGTCCGCCACCCGGTCCTCGTCAAGCCGATGCAACGGCGTACCGTCGATGACGATCTCACCGCTATCCAGCCGCTCGAGCCCGGCAAGCACCATCAGCAACGTCGACTTCCCCGAACCCGACGGACCAACGATCCCGACGGACTCGCCGGCATCGATCGTGAGGCTCATGCCCTTCAGCACGTGCACCGAGGCCGCCGCCTCCCCGAGCGTCAGATCCGCGTTTTTGAGTTCGATGATGGTGCTGGCCAAGCGAAACAACCCTATATGAACGAAATGGGGAACAGAAACGGCATTCGGGATTTAGGAACAGGCCCATGGCATTAAAAGGATTTCAACGGGTTTTCTTGGCACTGACGATGACAATTGCGTTATCATCGGCAGCACGCGCCGAGACGATCAGCCTCGTGGGGTTCGGCGACAGCCTGATGGCGGGCTATCAGCTCCCGCCGCAGGACGCCTTCCCCGCTCGGCTCGAAAAGGCGCTCAAGGAAAAGGGCCTGGACGTGACGATCGCGAACGCCGGCGTTTCCGGCGACACCTCATCCGGCGGTCTTGCCCGCATCGACTGGTCCGTGCCCGATGGCACGAAGGGCGTGATCCTCGAGCTTGGCGCCAACGATGCGCTGCGTGGTATCCCGCCGGAAGAGACCCGCAAGAACATCGAGGCGATGATTACACGTCTCAAGGACCGCGGCATCCCGGTGCTGCTCGCGGGCATGATGGCACCGCCGAACATGGGCGCCGACTATGCCGCCCGCTTCAACCCGATCTTTCCGGAGCTTGCCGAAAAATATGGGCTGGAACTCTACCCGTTCTTCCTCGACGGCGTAGTGACCGAGGCGAAGCTCAAGCTGGAAGACGGCATGCATCCCAATGGCGACGGCGTCGGCGTAATGGTCGAGAAGGCACTGCCTATCGTCGAACGCTTTCTGGCAACCTTGAATAAGACGGAGTGATGACATCGTCCACAGTTAAGGGAACGTTAATATTCGTAAGTGTCAAATACTAGTTGCGTGCAGACTCGATGCGTGATTCGCTGAGACATCTGCAAGAGATTCGGGGAGCTCGCCATGCCGAGACTATTCACCGCCCTCGAAATTCCGCGCAATGCAGCAATGAGTCTTTCGTTGCTGCGCGGAGGACTTCCCGGAGCTCGCTGGATAGATGTGGAGAACTACCACATCACCTTGCGCTTCATCGGTGACGTCGACTGGCGCACCGCCGACGAGATCATCGACAAGCTCGATCGGATCGAAAGACCGGAATTCCAACTGCAGCTGACCGGCACCGGCGCTTTCGGCTCGAAGAAGCCGCATTCCGTCTGGGCCGGCGTCAGCAACCACCCGGAAATGTACGCCCTTCAGGCCGAGATCGAGCGCATCTGCCAGCGGCTCGGGCTCGGGCCGGATCCGCGAAAATTCACGCCGCATGTGACGCTCGCCCGGCTGCGCTCAAGCCGCGTCGAGGATGTGGTCGAGTACCTCTCCGGACGCGGTAATTTCATGACTTCGCTCTTCACCGTCTCGCGCTTCGTGCTTCTGTCATCGCGCGACTCGGTCGGTGGCGGGCCATACCTCACGGAAGAGGTCTTCCCGCTTCACGAGGCGCGGTCACCGAACCTTTCGAGCAACGACGAGCACCCGGCTTCGAGCATCTGGTAGAGCGCCTCGAAGGCTTCTGGCCCTTCGTAATAGGGGTCCGGGACATCCTGATTGCGGGCGGACGCATAGTCGAGGAAGAGATGCACCTTCTCGGCCGCATCGGCGGGCGCCAAGCGCTTGAGCGTGCGGACATTGTTTTCGTCCATGCCGAGGATCAGGTCGAAATCCCGGAAATCGTCCGGCCGAACCTGGCGCCCGCGCAGCGCAGAGATGTCGATCCCGCGCCGCCGCGCCGCCTGGATCGAGCGGTTGTCGGGCGGATCGCCGATGTGCCAGGCACCGGTTCCGGCCGAATCCACCTGCAGCGCTGGTGCCAATCCCTTTTGCTCGGCCAATGCGCGCAGCACACCCTCGGCCAGCGGCGACCGGCAGATATTGCCGAGACAAACGAAAAGAACTCTGACCGGTTTCATGCTATTCAATTTCGACAGGACTGGAGATTGATGCGCATTTATACGCAGCAGCTCGGCCTTCGAACAGGTCGATGTGTGGGAGAGAGACGATGACTGCGGAAAAGCTCGACGAGGCAACGATTGCCGAAAACCTGCACAAGATGGAAGGCTGGGTGCGAGCCGAAGACGGCAACTCGATCTGGAAGGCGTTCCGCTTCAAGAACTTCGTCGAAGCCTTCGGTTTCATGACCGAGTGCGCGATCGTCGCCGAAAAATTCAACCATCATCCCGAATGGTTCAACGTCTACAATCGCGTCGACGTAACCCTGACCACCCATGATGCCGGTGGGCTGACGGAACTCGACTTCAAATTGGCGGCGCGCATGGACAAGGCGGCGGCCGGCCGGATGCCGGATCATTTGAAATAGCGCGGCCGATCCCCATATTGAGAAACGCCAGAGCATCCCGCTTTCAAGCGGAAAGCGGATAAGATGCTCTGGAATCAAAATGCTAGAGCGCCGGAAGCGGGACGATGGACGACATCAAGATCGGTGAAATTCTCTTGCCAGGCGAAGAATCCGAGCAGGAGCGCCGGGAAAAGCGCGTGAAGCGGCGCTTCTGGCCGACCTTTCGGCGCGCTGCCCGGCAGATCCCGTTCAGCCGCGATCTCGTCGCCGCCTATTACTGCGCGATTGACCCGAAGACGCCGACACGCACCCGCGGCATTCTGCTCGCAGCGCTCGCTTATTTCGTGCTGCCGCTCGACTTCCTGCCCGACGTGCTGGCAGTGGTCGGTTTCTCCGACGACGTGGCGGTGCTGACCGCGGCCTTCGCCGCCATCAGCGGACAGATCAAGGAAACGCACTATACCAAGGCCGACGAGACGCTGGCCGACACGCCCGAGGGCTGATGTTGAAAGCCGGCCGCCAGGTTGTGGCGCCCCATTCCTGCCCGAAAGTCAAACTCTTGCCCGAATCTTTGTGGCATAGACTTGCAAATGACGCTGGTCGCACGGTTAGGCGCGGCTGGCGCCATGTAATGGCTTGGGGCAGGAAACCTTCTGGAACAGCATTCCGAGGCGACGCGCATCCGGCATCGACCCTTGGTTCGCTCACCGCGAATCATCGGGTGAAAGACGCTGGGGCAGATGGGGCAAACCGCCCCATTTCGGGGCTAAACCCGCGGTTTTCAGCCTTCGTTGACGGTTTGGTAACCTGAATTAAGTCAAAACAAATCAAATCATGACTACGCGTCGCCCGTCTGACCTGTTTCGGGTGATCGAAAAGCAAGAAAAGCGGCAGGACCTCATGTTTGTAAGAAAGATCGCAACCGCAATCGCACTCGTTCTGGCAACCGCCAGCATGGCTGCCGCTCAGTCTCCGACGCGCATCCAGCAGTTCAACGCCTGGGGCGCCTATTCCTACAACGCCGGCGGCGGCAAGGTCTGCTACGTCCTCTCGGTTCCGAAGGAAAAGAGCCCGGCCGGCGTCGACCACGGCGACATCTTCTTCCTCGTATCCCAGCGCCCGGGCCAGAACATCAGCTATGAGCCGCAGGCGATGATGGGCTACCCCCTTCAGGAAAACTCCAAGGTCAACGTCGTCATCGACGGCCGCACCTTCGTGATGTTCACCAAGGGCAACTCCGCCTGGGTGGAAAACGCGGCCGAAGAACCGGCGCTCGTCGCCGCGATGAAGACCGGCAAGGCGATGTCGGTCAACGCCAAGTCGCGCAAAGGCACGGCCACCTCCTACTCCTATTCGCTCTCGGGCATCTCGGCTGCGCTCAAGCAGATCGAAGCCTGCAAGTAGTCCAGGCATGTCACGCAGTGTGCAGCGGTCTTGCGGCACAACAGGCGTGAAAGCCATGGCGAAGAACCAGACATTGGGCCGGCTGCGAAGCCGGCCTTTTGCGTTCAAAGGGTCTGCCTCGTGACTCCTGGCCAAAACAATGCTAAAGCGCGGCCCAACTTGAGAGCCTCCGCGCCCTGATTGGCCGCTTTCGATGGCTCGACCGATTTCAATTCGCGCATCAGGACGAACTCCGGACCCGCTCTCCGGACGGCCTCACGCCCGTACGACAGGACATCACGAGCATGGCAGCCACTGAAATTCTGAACCGGGTGGAGATCGCTAAGGCGCCGCAGGTGCGCACGGCACCGCAGGCGGAGAAGCCGTCGCTGATCGGCCTTCTGCGCGAGGACATGGCCAAGGCGCTGGTCGAGAAGGGCATCCCCGAGCGCCAGGTCAAGATGCGTGTCAGCCAACTCTGGCACTGGCTCTATGTGCGCGGCGTCTCCGACTTCGACCACATGACGAACGTGTCGAAGGACATGCGCGAGATGCTGAAGCAGCATTTCACCATTGCCCGGCCCGAAATCGTCGAGGAACAGATCTCCGGCGACGGCACCCGCAAGTGGCTGTTGCGCTTCCCGGCTCGCGGCGCCGGCCGCCCGGTCGAGATCGAGACCGTCTACATTCCCGAGGAAGGCCGCGGCACGCTCTGCATTTCAAGCCAGGTCGGCTGCACGCTCACCTGTTCCTTCTGTCATACCGGCACGCAGAAGCTGGTGCGCAACCTGACCGCCGAGGAAATCCTCGCGCAGCTGCTGCTCGCCCGCGACCGGCTCGGCGACTTCCCGGAACGCGACACGCCGCAGGGTGCGATCGTTCCGGCCGAAGGCCGCAAGATCACCAACATCGTCATGATGGGCATGGGCGAGCCGCTCTACAATTTCGAACAGGTGAAAACCGCGCTGCTGATCGCCTCTGATGGCGAGGGCCTGTCGCTCTCCAAGCGCCGCATCACTCTTTCGACCTCCGGTATCGTGCCGGAGATCTATCGCACCGGTGAGGAAATCGGCGTCATGCTGGCGATCTCGCTGCATGCGGTGCGCGACGACCTGCGCGACATGCTGGTGCCGATCAACAAGAAGTACCCGTTGAAGGAACTGATGGACGCCTGCCGCGCCTATCCGGGGCTTTCCAACGCCCGCCGCATCACCTTCGAATATGTGATGCTGAAGGACGTCAACGACAGCCTCGAAGACGCCAAGCAACTGGTGAAGCTCTTGAAGGGCGTGCCGGCAAAGATCAACCTTATCCCCTTCAACCCATGGCCGGGCACCAACTACCAGTGTTCCGACTGGGAGCACATCGAGAAATTTGCCGACTTCATCAACCAGGCCGGCTACGCCTCACCGATCCGCACCCCGCGCGGTCGCGACATCCTTGCCGCCTGCGGCCAGCTGAAGTCGGAATCGGAGCGCATGCGCAAGGTCGACCGCCTCGCCTTCGAAGCAATGATGATTGCCAATCACGGCGAGGACTGAGACGAACCGCCTGCATCGCTGCAGTTCTGCGATCCCGGCACACCGGGATCGATGAAGAACTTTGATGGGTGATGCAGTTCCTATCGATTGATTTCATGTCACCGGTTTCCTAAGAAAGCGGGAAATCAATTGGAGGACAACCCATGCGCTCACTTCTCATCGCCCTTGCCGCCACGGTGGCATTCACCCTGCCCGCCCGTGCCGATGAGGTGACCGTCGCCGTAACCGCGATCGTCGAGCATCCGGCGCTCGATGCCGCCCGCGACGGCGTGAAGGATGCGCTGGCCTCCGCCGGCTACAAGGAAGGCGAGAACCTCAAGTTCATCTACGAGTCGGCCCAGGGCAACCCGGCAACCGCTGCGCAGATCGCCCGCCAGTTCGCCGGCGAGGCACCGAACGTGATCGTGCCGATCTCGACGCCGTCCGCCCAGGCGGTCGTTTCCTCGACCCGCGACATCCCGGTCGTCTTCACCGCCGTTTCCGACCCGCTCGGCGCCCAGCTCGTCAAGGACATGGAAAAGCCCGGCGGCAACGTCACCGGCCTCTCGGACATGTCGCCGGTTGCCGAACACGTGGCGCTGATCAAGGAGATCCTGCCGAACGCCAAGTCGATCGGCTATCTCTACAATTCCGGTGAAGCCAACTCCGTTTCGCTGCTTGCAGTTCTCAAGACCGAAGCCGAAAAGGCCGGCCTGACCGTCGTCGAATCCGCCGCCACCAAGTCGGCTGAAGTCCAGGGTGCGGCCCGCGCCCTCGTCGGTCGCGCCGATGCGATCTACGTGCCCACCGACAACACGATCATCTCCGCGCTGGAAGGCGCCGTCGCTGTCGCTGAAGAAGCCAAGCTGCCGCTCTTCACCGCCGACACGGATTCGGTTGCCCGCGGCTCGCTCGCAGCCCTCGGCTTCAACTACTACGACGTCGGCAAGCAGACCGGCGAAGTCGTCGTGCGCATCCTCAAGGGCGAAAACCCCGGCGACATCGCCGTGAAGGTCGCCGCCGGTTCCGACCTGGTGATCAACAAGAAGGCCGCCGAGAAAATGGGCGTCACCCTTCCGGAAAGTGTCGTAAAGCGCGCAACGCGCGTCGTTGAATAAGGCTTTCGGCCTTTTCAGGTTCAAGTTTGTTGCGTTTTGCCCGCCTCCGTTCCATACGGGGGCGGTTCGCTATGAGGGGCCTGCATCCTTGGGATTGAGGGGCCGCTCCGAAGTTCTAAGCCGCACATGCGCCCGGCCACAGATGGCCCCATGTGCCAGGCGGGAGCGTCGCGCCCATAAGGACAACCACGCGCGACACGTAGAAAAGAGGGTCTGGGGTTGAGTCTAATCGCTTTCTGGGGAGCCGTGGAACTGGGGCTGGTCTACGCCTTTGTTGCCGTCGGCGTCTTTCTTGCATTCCGGGTACTCGATTTCCCCGACCTGACCGTCGACGGATCGTTTCCGCTGGGCGCCGCCGTCACCGCCGTGCTGATCATTGCCGGCGTCAACCCATGGCTTGCCGCCTGCGTGGCGATGGTCGCGGGGGCTGCCGCCGGCATCGTCACAGCGATGCTCAATGTGCGCTTCAAGATCCTCAACCTGCTCGCCTCGATCCTGACGATGATCGCGCTGTTCTCGGTCAACCTTCGCGTCATGGGCAAGCCGAACGTCGCGCTGATCAATGCCGACACGATGCTGTCGCCCTTCTACGGTCTCGGTCTTCGTGATTTCTACGTCCGGCCGCTGTTCATCGGCGTGCTCGTCGTCATCGCCGTCATCGTGGTCTGGCGTTTCCTTGAAAGCGATGCCGGTCTTGCGATGCGTGCCACTGGCGCCAATGCCCGCATGGCTCGCGCACAAGGCGTCGACACCAACCGCCAGATCTACCTGGGCATGGCGATCTCCAATGCGCTCGTCGCCTTCGGCGGTGCGCTCTTTGCCCAGACCAACGGTTTCGCCGATGTCACCTCGGGCGTCGGAACCATCGTCGTCGGCCTTGCCGCCGTCATTATCGGCGAGACGCTGCTCGGCGCGCGCGGCATCCTGATCGCACTGATCGGCTGCGTGCTCGGCTCGATCCTCTACCGCATCGCCATTCAGTTGGCGCTGTCGACCGACATGCTCGGGCTGCAGGCCTCCGACCTTAACTTCGTCACCGCCGCGCTCGTCACCTTCGCCCTCGTCCTTCCCCGCCTGCGTCGTGGAGGTGCGGCATGATCAGCGTCAACAACATCCAGGTCGTCTTCGGCAAGGGTACGCCGCTGCAGAAGCAGGCGCTGAATGGCGTTAGCCTGACGATCGAACAAGGCTCCTTCGTCACCGTCATCGGCTCCAATGGCGCCGGCAAATCGACACTTCTCGGCGTGCTCGCCGGCGATGTGCTGCCGAGCGAAGGCCAGGTGATGATCGGCAAGACCGATGTCAGCCGCAAGGGCACCGCCGCCCGCGCCGGCCTCGTCGCCCGTGTCTTCCAGGATCCGCTGACCGGCAGCTGCGGCGCGCTCTCCATCGAGGAGAACCTGGCACTCGCCGCCAAGCGCGGCGAGGCGCGCGGCCTGACTGCCGCGCTCGGCCCCAAGCGCCGCGAGCATTTCCGCGAGCGCATCGCCGAACTCAACCTCGGCCTTGAAAACCGCATGGGCGATCGCATGGATCTGCTCTCCGGCGGCCAGCGCCAGGCGGTTTCGCTGGTCATGGCGACGCTCGCGGGTTCCGAAGTGCTGCTGCTCGATGAGCACACCGCAGCGCTCGACCCGGGCATGGCCGAGTTCGTGATGAACCTCACCCAGAAGATCGTCTCGGAGCGCAAGCTGACGACGATGATGGTCACCCATTCGATGCGCCAGGCGCTCGATTACGGCCACCGCACCATCATGCTGCACGGCGGCGAGATCGTACTCGACGTCGCCGGCGACAGCCGCAAGGAATTGCAGGTCGAGGACCTGATCGCCATGTTCCGCCGCATCCGCGGCCAGACGCTCGACGACGACGCCCTGCTGATCGGCTGATCCGGTCTGCCTGTCTCGCGGTCACAGCCGGCCCCTCATCTGCCTGCCGGCATCTTCTCCCCGTTGCCACGGGGAGAAGAGACAAGTGGCAGTCTCTCAGTCCTTTTTCGGCAGATGGCGTGGGTTGCAACCTATGACCGCTTCACACTTCGCCTGAAAGCACCCCCAACAATCACCGTTTCCGCCGAACAGTGCGGCACGTGTTCTTCTCCCCGCAAGCGGGGAGAAGATGCCGGCAGGCAGATGAGGGGCGAAACTGTCCGCTTACCGCGCCGTCGTCATGAAGATCTTGACCGCAAACACCGAAAAGACCCCGGCGAAGCTGTAATCGAGCGCTCGCATCACGCCCCTGTTGCGCTGCAGCCAGGAGGCCAGCCAATCGGCGGTGAACACCACCAGCATATTGACCGGCATGCCGATCAGGATGAACAGCAGGCCGAGGAACAAAAGCTTGCCGGTGACCGAAGGATCGTCGGCGCTGACGAACTGCGGCAGGAAGGTCATGAAGAAGCGGCAGGAAGGCCATGAAGAAGATGATGACCTTGGGATTGAGCAGGTTCACCCAGAAGCCGGCCGAAATGTTGGCAAGCGCGGTGCCCTCCGTGACCTCGACCTTCTGAACGGAAATGCTCGAACCAAAGCGGATCGCCTGCACCGCAAGCCACAGAAGATAGGCGGCACCACCGGTCTTGAGGATGGTGAAGGCGGTGGGCGAAGCGGTGATCAGCGCCGAAATGCCGAAGGCGACGAGAAGCGTATGCACGACGATGCCGAAGCTGGTGCCGAGCACCACGAAGAGTGCCGCCTTCTTGCCCTGAGCCAGAGCCCGGCTGATCGAAAGCGTCATGTCCGGGCCGGGCGTCGCCGCCAGAAGCAGCGTTGCGGCGGCGAAGGTGGCGAGGGTCGGCAGGCCAGGAATGAAGTCCATCGTCAGTCACCTCGGGGCAAGATCGCCCCCTCTAACGCCACGCCTTCGCTTTTGCCAGCGGATTCGCGCCATGGCGCGTTCTAGCGCTTGTATCGCCGCAGGTTCTGGCTAAAGTGCCGCAGATTTGCACGCGGCATCGCCGCCCTCCCCAAGACCAGACGGACGGAAACCATGGCATCGCATAAAGACGTGAAAAAGGTCGTTCTCGCCTATTCGGGCGGTCTCGACACCTCGATTATCCTGAAGTGGCTGCAGACCGAACTCGGCGCGGAAGTCGTCACCTTCACCGCTGACCTCGGCCAAGGCGAAGAGCTCGAGCCGGCGCGCAAGAAGGCCGAAATGCTCGGCATCAAGGAGATCTACATCGAGGACGTCCGCGAGGAATTCGTCAAGGATTTCGTCTTCCCGATGTTCCGCGCAAATGCCGTCTATGAAGGCGTCTACCTGCTCGGCACCTCGATCGCACGCCCGCTGATTTCCAAGCACCTAATCGACATCGCCAAGAAGACCGGTGCCGACGCCATCGCCCATGGCGCCACCGGCAAGGGCAATGACCAGGTTCGCTTCGAGCTTTCGGCCTATGCTCTGAACCCGGATATCAAGATCATCGCTCCCTGGCGCGACTGGTCGTTCAAAAGCCGCACCGACCTGCTCGAATTCGCCGAGAAGCACCAGATCCCGGTTGCCAAGGACAAGAAGGGCGAGGCGCCGTTCTCCGTCGACGCCAACCTGCTGCACTCCTCCTCCGAGGGCAAGGTTCTCGAAGATCCGGCCCAGGAAGCCCCGGAATACGTGCATATGCGCACGATCTCGCCGGAAGCCGCTCCGGACCAGGCGACCGTCATCAAGATCGGCTTCGAGCGTGGTGACGCCGTCTCGATCAACGGCGTGCGCCTGTCGCCCGCCTCTCTGCTTGCCAAGCTTAACGAGTACGGCCGCGACAACGGCATCGGCCGTCTCGATCTCGTCGAGAACCGCTTCGTCGGCATGAAGTCGCGCGGCGTCTATGAGACCCCCGGCGGCACGATCCTGCTCGCCGCGCACCGCGCGATCGAATCGATCACGCTCGACCGGGGTGCCGCACACCTCAAGGACGAGCTGATGCCGCGTTACGCCGAGCTGATCTACTACGGCTTCTGGTTCTCGCCGGAGCGCGAAATGCTGCAGGCAGCGATCGACAAGAGCCAGGAGCATGTCGAGGGCGAAGTGACGCTGAAGCTCTACAAGGGCAACGTTATGACCATCGGCCGCGAAAGCGACAAGTCGCTCTATTCCGACAAACTCGTCACCTTCGAGGACGACCAGGGCGCCTACGACCAAAAGGATGCCGCCGGCTTCATCAAGCTCAACGCGCTGCGCCTGCGCACGCTGGCTGCGCGCAACCGCTAAGTCGGTAAGCGCTGAAAGACAAAGCCTCCGCGATCCGTTCGCGGAGGCTTTTTTGTTTCCGCTACTCCGCCGCCTCCAGCAGCGGATCCTCGCGGTCAACGGCCGCCGCCAGCGGCTTCAGCCGAACCGTCCGGCGATACCAGACATAGCTGAGGATAGAGACGAGGCCGAAGCTCGGAATGATCGTGCCGAGTGCCAGCACCGGGACCCCCACCGCAGCGGCGATCGCGCCACCGAGCAGGCCTGAGCCCATCTGGACGAAGCCCATCATCGCGGATGCCGTGCCGGCGATATCGGGAAAGGGCGCCATCGCCGCCGTCATCATGTAGGGCATGACGAAGGCGATGCCGAAGGCATAGATGCCAATCGGCAGCATGACCGAGAGGAAACTCGGCGCAAGTGCATGCATGCTGTAAGCAAGGATCAGGCTGGCGAGACCGATGAAGACGAGGCCGGCCGGTACCAGCGCCTGCGGTGTGAAACGACGCATCAAGAGTCGCACAACCACCGTTCCCGAGAAGAACAGGCCTGACTGCATCAGCATGCCGACGCCGAACTCGGTGGGCGTCAGGCCGACTTCGTTGATGAGCACGAAAGGCAACATCGTCGCCCAGGCGTAGAGCGCGCCGACCGCTCCGCCGATGACGAGCGTCGAGGTGACGAAGCGGCTGTCGCTCACCAATCGCCGATAGGCCGCAAGGATCGGCTTCAGGTGGCCCTTGGCCGGGTCGGGTGTCACGGTCTCGGCCATGAAGAACTGCACGGTGAGGCAGGCCATGGCGGCAAAGCCGACCATCAGGAAAAAGATCGACTGCCAGCCGAAAAGGCCGAGCGCCAGGCCGCCGAGGGTCGGCGACACCGCGGGCCCGAGCGCCAGCATCATGCCGATCATGTTCATGATGCGCGCCGCTTCGGTGCCGGTGAACTGGTCGCGCACAATCGCGCGCGCCACCGTCATGCCGACGGAAGCACCGATGCCCTGTACCAGGCGTCCGGCAAGCAGCACCGCGACCGACGGCGCAAAGGCAGCCATCAGGCTGCCGACGAGATAAATCGCCATGAAGATCAGCGTCGCGCGGCGGCGCCCGATGACGTCGGACAGCGTGCCGGAAACGAGCTGGGCAAAGGCGAAGCCGGCGAAATAGAGCGACAGCGTCATCTTGATCGCCGCTTCGCTCGACGAAAACGCCCGCACCAACTCCGGCATGGCCGGCGTATACAGAGCCATGGAAACAGGCCCGAGCGCCACCAGGAACGCCCCGATGATGCTGGTGCGCCGCTCGCTCATGCGACGCGTCATTGCGAGGCTCCGGACTTGTCCTCGGACTTCTCGCCAGTTTCCTTGCCGGCGAGACACGGATCAAGCTCACGCAAGTTGTCGCGCAGGATGCGCAGATTGGCGCAGAGAACCTCGCGCGTCGCCTCGTCGAGCCCGGCAGTATAGGCGTTCATCATCTCCCTGAGCCCCGTCATCAGCTCGGTGAGCAGCGGACCGGCCTTCTCGGTGATGACGACGTTCTTGGCGCGGCGATCCGCCGGATCCGGCACGCGGGCAACAAGGCCCATCGCCTCCAGCCGGTCGAGATAGGCCGAAAGCGTCATCGGCTCGATGCCCATGCGGGTGGCGATTTCGGCCTGTTTGATACCCTCTTTCAGCACCACCTGGATCAATGTGCGCGCTTCGCCGGGCGTGATGCCCAGATCCATGGCATTGACCTTGCGGTCGAAAGCCCCGCGCAAAAGGCGCGAGACATCCGTGAGCAGCATTCCGATGGTTTCGGATTCAAGTTTGAAGGGCATCAGGATCGTTCACAAATGATATAATAAGCTTTTCTTATCATATCCCCTGACGCCGTTCAACACGCCCCTGGTTGCGGCTAGCCTTCGAGCTCCTCGCGCAGCATTTCGAGCTCCAGCCATTCCTCCTCCATGCGGGCGAGATCCGCACGAAGCTTCTCCAGTTCCTGCGCGAGCTTCGCAAAGGCGTTTGGATCTTTTGTGAAAAGCTTGGGATCAGCCATCTTTTCTTCGCGCTTGGCGGCATCGGCCTCTGCCTTGGCGATCTCCTTCGGCAGGTTTTCGAGCGCGAATTTCTGCTTGTAGGAAAGCTTGCCCTTGGCGGCCTTCGGCGCATCGGCGGCGGGTGCAGCGGCGTCGGCTTTGGCCTTTTCCGCCTTCTCTGCCTTGCGCTTCTCTTCAATCGCGCCCTTGCGCTGCGCCATCATGTCGGAATAGCCGCCGGCATACTCGATCCAGCGGCCATCCGGCTCCTCCGGGTTTGCCGGCGCTATCGTCGAGGTGACCGTACGATCGAGAAAGTCGCGGTCGTGGCTGACGAGGATGACCGTTCCGGCAAAGCCGGCGACGATCTCCTGCAAGAGGTCCAGCGTCTCGATGTCGAGGTCGTTGGTCGGCTCGTCGAGGATCAGAAGATTGGTCGCCCGCGAAAGGATGCGCGCCAGCATCAGCCGAGCGCGCTCGCCACCCGAGAGCTCGCGGATCGGCGTGCGCGCCTGTTCCGGCTGGAACAGGAAATCCTTCATGTAGCCGGTAACGTGGCGCTGCTCACCGTTGACAAGCAGGTTGTCGCCGCGCCCGTCGGTCAGGTAATGGGCCAGCGTATCGTCCAGGTTGAGGTCTTCGCGCTTCTGGTCGAGCGTCGCCATTTCGAGGTTGGTGCCGAGCTTGACCGTGCCAGCGTCCGGCTCGATCTGACCGGTCAACATCTTGAGGAGCGTCGTCTTGCCGGCACCGTTCGGACCGACGAGACCGATGCGGTCACCGCGATGGACGCGGATCGAGAAGGGCGCGACGATGGTGCGGTCACCATAGGCCTTGCTGACCTTTTCGGCCTCGATCACCAGCTTGCCGGACTCCTTGGCGTCAGTTGCCGTTGCCTGCACGGTGCCTTGAGGCCCCTTGTGGCCGCGATAGACCGCGCGCATGGTCTGCAACTCGCCGAGGCGCCGCATGTTGCGCTTGCGCCGCGCCGTCACGCCGTAGCGCAGCCAGTGCTCCTCGCGCTCGATCGCCTTGCCGAGCTTGTGCTGCTCCAGTTCCTCGGCCTCCAGCACCTCGTCGCGCCAGGCTTCGAAATGGCCAAAGCCGCGATCGAGCCGGCGCGACTGGCCACGGTCGAGCCAAACGGTCGCCGTCGAGACCTTCTCCAGGAAGCGCCGGTCGTGCGAGATCAACACCAGCGCCGAACGGCTGCGGGTAAGCTCCTCTTCCAGCCATTCGATCGTCGGCAGGTCGAGATGGTTGGTCGGTTCGTCAAGCAGCAAGATGTCAGGTTCCGGCGCCATGACGCGCGCCAGTGCGGCACGGCGCGCCTCACCGCCCGAAAGGCGCGTCGGGTCTTCTTCGCCGGTCAGGCCCAGATGCTGCAGCAGGTAGGCGACGCGATAGGGATCGTCGCTCGGTCCGAGGCCGGCTTCGGCATAGGCCTGCACCGTGTCGTAGCCGTCGAAATCCGGCGCCTGGTGGAGATAGCGGATGGTCGCTGAGGGATGGCGGAACACCTCGCCCGACTGTGCCTCTGAAAGGCCCGCGGCGATCTTCATCAAGGTCGACTTGCCCGAGCCATTGCGCCCGACAAGGCAGATGCGATCGCCCGGTTCCACTTGCAGATTGGCACCGGCAAGCAGCGGCGCGCCGCCGAAGGTCAAGAAGATATCGTCGAGTTTCAGAATTGGGGGCGCCAAGGCTCAGGCTCCGGAAAGATCATAGGGGCGGGCAAGCACGATGGCGCGTCCGCTCTTGAGGCTGAAGCGAAGGGGACCCTCCGCGACGTTGGATACGGTTCGGGACGATCCGAACGGCAGGGTGAAATCGTCAAGCGGATAGCGCGCATTGACGATCGAAAGGCCGGTCAGCTCGGTCAATCCCAGCACGGAAAAGAGACAACCTTTCGGCAGGTCGAGATCGAGCGTGCCTGCCAGCAGCGGGTAGGCTTCTTCCTCGCCCGAGGTCATCAGCACCGAAAGCCCGCGCTCGGCAAGCGCTGCGGCCTGCAGCAGGTGCAGGAAGGCATGGTCGCTGCGGCTGCCGCCAAGCGCGCCGGCAAAGATCAGCCGATCAGCGCCGCGGGACAACGCAGCCTCGACCGCGATCTCGCCATCCGTCGCAGCCTTTGCCGCCGGGTAGGGCTCGCGTGGAACGGAGGCGAACTCGGACAGCAGGGCGTCTTCGGTCGAATCGAAATCGCCGACCCAGACATCCGGCACGACGCCGAGCAAGCGGGCATGGCGCATGCCGCCGTCAGCGGCAACGAAGCGGCTGCCGCTGAGCTGCTCTGTCAGCCGGCTGGTCACCGAGAGGGCGCCGCCAAGCAATATGGTGAAGGTCGATCGAGCCATGGCAATGCCCATAGCGCAAAGGATCGCGGAAGGAAAACGAAGAAAACCGCAAACCGCTGCGATCGCAGCAATTTGCCGAAGCCGTCAGTGTCCTTCCGGCACCGGTTCCGGGAATAGCATGCCGGCATAGATCCCGGGTGTTGAATCGGGAATTTCGATCGCGCCGGCCACGCGCTCGTAGAACTTCGCCGGACCGACGCCACCGATGACCGCATAGCCGTAGCCCGCCTCGCGCATCGCCGTCAGGCTTGCAAGCAGCAGCGCCTCGCCGATGCCCTGCCCACGCATACCTTCATCGACGCCGGTTGGGCCGAAGAAGCCGAGCGCTGTCACGTCGTGGCAGGCAAAGCCGACGATCTTTTCGTCGTGCACCGCGACGTGCATGCGTGTCGGGGTCGAGGAGAAGGCAGCTTCCGCTTCGCCTGCCCAGCCGGCGCCAAACGTCTTTTCGATCCAGGAGACCACCAGACGGCGTTCCGGCGCCATGGCGCGACGGATGCTGATGCCTGAACCAAGCCGCGACTGGGGCTCTGCCGGAAGGGCATAAAGTCGAACTAGCATATCTGGCATGGGATTTCCTCCTTGCGGCCAAGCGTGATGGTGTCATAGCGCAGTTGCCGGTTGGCGAAAACGCCCGACAGAAAATGGGCTCGCCCCATGCGTCGCCCATTCCAAACACCGCTTGCCATGGAGCCGCCGCAGCGGTAAATCTCTTGCCGCTCTAACGGGGTGCCTCCCGACCGCATGGCGGCCGGAGGCTGAGAGGCGTCAAAACGCCAACCCGCGGAACCTGATCCGGCTCATACCGGCGGAGGGATTAGACGCGATCGCACCGATACGCCCTTTTCCCGTGCAACAACGAACTTTGGGAGAGGTGCTTCGCATGTTCAATTCATCACAGCTCAAAATACTTAGCCGGCTAGCGCTGGCCGCAAGCGCAAGCCTTGTTTTCACCGGTTATGCCGCCGCTGCCGACAAGACGCTGACCGTCTACACCTATGAAAGCTTCATCACCGAATGGGGGCCGGGCGCCAAGGTGGCGGAAGCCTTCGAAAAGACCTGCGAATGCAAGGTCAACTATGTCGGTGTTGCCGATGGCGTCGAACTCTTGACGCGCCTAAAGCTCGAGGGTGCTGCCTCGAAGGCCGACATCGTGCTCGGTCTCGACACCAACCTTGTGGCGGAAGCAAAGGCAACGGGCTTCTTCGCACCGCATGGCATCGAAGCGAAAGACCTGAAGGTGCCCGGCAACTTCTCCGACGACACCTTCCTGCCCTATGACTACGGCCATTTCGCCGTCGTCTACGACACCGAGACCCTGAAGACACCGCCGAAGAGCCTCAAGGAACTGGTCGAAGGCGACGCGTCGCAGAAGATCGTCATCGAGGACCCGCGCACCTCGACGCCGGGCCTCGGATTGCTGCTTTGGGTCAAGGCGGTCTATGGCGACGAGGCGGGTGCTGCCTGGGCGAAGCTCAAGGACCGTGTTCTGACCGTCACCCCCGGCTGGTCGGAAGCCTATGGCCTCTTCACCAAGGGCGAAGCGCCGATGGTGCTCTCCTACACCACCTCGCCCGCCTACCACATGGTCGCTGAGAACACCGAGCGCTACCAGGCGGCCACCTTCTCGGAAGGTCACTACATCCAGATCGAAGTCGCCGGCATGACCAAGAGTGCCAAGGAGCCGGAACTGGCAAAGCAGTTCCTCGCGTTCATGACCGGTCCGGAATTCCAGTCGATCATTCCGACAACCAACTGGATGATGCCGGTCGCAGCAACCAAGGAGCCGCTGCCGGACGCCTTCAACAAGCTGGTCAACCCGGAGAAGACCTTCCTGCTGCCATCGGAAGAGGTCGCGAAGAACCGCAAGGCCTGGATCGACGAGTGGCTTGCTGCCATGAGCAAGAACTGAGGCCGGATTGTTCGCACTTCGCGAAAACCGCATGACTGTTGTCGCCGGGGCGATTTGCCTCGGCGCCTTCCTGCTCTTCGTCGGCCTGGCGATCGCCGCCTTGCTCGCCCAAACCGGCGGCACGGACGAAGGCACTCTGTTCGACGCCTATATCTGGCGCGTCACCCGCTTCACGCTGCTGCAGGCAAGCCTTTCCACTCTGCTGTCCGTGCTCTTCGCGATACCGGTGGCGCGGGCGCTGGCGCGGCGGCCGCGTTTCTTCGGCCGGATCTGGCTGTTGCGGCTGATGGCGCTGCCGCTCGGCCTGCCCGTTCTCGTCGGCGCACTCGGGCTGATCGAGATCTGGGGACGCCAGGGCTTCCTCAATTCCGGCCTGCGCTGGCTCGGCCTCGAGCAACCGATCAGCATCTATGGCCTGTTCGGCATCCTGCTTGCCCATGTCTTCTTCAACATGCCGCTTGCGGCGCGCCTGTTCCTGGCCGGCCTCGAGCGCATTCCCGCCGAATACTGGCGCAGCGCTGCCAATCTCGGCATGCCCTCCCGAGCGCTCTTCCGCTTCATCGAATGGCCCGTCCTGCGCGGCCTGTTGCCGGGCGCGGCCGGCCTCGTCTTCATGCTCTGCGCCACCAGCTTCACGCTCGTGCTGACGCTTGGCGGCGGGCCCGCTGCCAGCACCATCGAGGTCGCGATCTATCAGGCGCTGCGCTTCGATTTCGATCCGCCACGCGCCATCGCGCTGTCCGGCCTGCAGATCGCCATGACCGGCGTCCTGCTTCTCATCCTCAGACGTCTGGCAACGGATCCGGAAGAGGGCATGACCGGCGGCCGAACCGTTCGACGCTTCGATGGCACAACGACAGCGGCGCTGTTCAACGATGGCGCCTGGATCATCCTGGCATTGCTCTTCCTCATCGTCCCGTTGATTGCGGTGGTCGTCTCCGGCCTGCAGGCCGATCTTCTGAAGCTCGCGCGCGATCCGAGCGTGCACCGGGCACTGATGACGAGTGCGGCGATCGCGCTCGCCTCGGCACTCGCCTCCGTCGCCATGGCGGCCGTGATGATCCGCGCCGCGGCGACGGTCACCGCGCCACGCCATGCGGGCGCGCCGGCACACGGCCTTGCCGGTGCGATCGGCGCCAGTACCTCGCTGATCCTGCTGGTGCCGCCTGTCGTGCTCGGCGCCGGCTGGTTTCTGCTCCTTCGCCCCTTCGGCGATGTCGCGCGCTTTGCGCCTGCCATCGTCGTGGCAATCAACGCCCTGATGGCGCTTCCTTTCGTCCACCGCATCCTGGCGCCGGCCATGGCGACGCACGCGGCGCGTTCCGAGCGGCTGACAGCGAGCCTCGGCATCCGCGGTTTTCATCGCCTGCGATGGATCGACCTTCCGGCGCTCCGAAGGCCACTGCTGATGGCGCTCTCCTTCGCCATGGCGCTATCGCTCGGCGATCTCGGCGCCGTCGCCCTGTTCGGCTCGCAGGACATGGTGACGCTTCCCTGGCTGCTCTATAGCCGCATGGGCAGCTACCGCACCGCCGATGCGGCCGGCCTCGCCCTCTTCCTCGGGCTTCTCTGCCTGATCTTCACCATCCTCGGCACAGCGGAAGACGTCCGCCGGCGGGAAGGACGCAAAGCATGACCGAGCCCAACGCTGCCATAGAACTGCGCAATGTCGAGATTCGTTTCGAAACGACCACGCTGCACTTCGATTGCACTATCGCTGCCGGCGGCATCGTCGCCGTTGCCGGCGCCTCCGGTTCCGGCAAGTCGACGCTCTTTCACCTCATCGCAGGCTTTGAAGATGCCGACCACGGCGAGATCCGTGTCCTCGGCCAGAACGCTGCCAACCAGGCACCTTCGGAGCGTCCGGTCTCGATGATCTTCCAGGACAACAATCTCTTCGCCCATCTCGATGTCGCGACCAATGTCGGCCTCGGTATCGACCCGGCACTTCGCCTGACGGACGAAGATCGGAAGAGGATCGAGGACGCGCTTCGCCGCGTTGGGCTTGAAGGCTTCGGACGAAGGCTGCCGCCTACGCTTTCCGGCGGCGAACGCCAGCGGGTCGCGCTTGCCCGCGCACTTGTGCGGCACCGCCCCCTCCTGTTGCTGGATGAACCATTTGCTGCCCTCGACCCCGGGATGCGCACCGGCATGCGCACGCTTCTTGGCGAACTGCACGCGGAAGAAGGCAACACCATTCTGATGATCACGCACCATCCCGAAGACGTGAAGGCGTTGGCCGATAGCGTGCTTTTTCTCGACCAGGGGCGTATCATTGCACACGATACGCTCGACCGCTTCCTGGAGCGGCGCGACAATGCGGCAATCGACCGCTTTCTTGGCAACGCGTGACGGTGGGGCCGGTTTCTCCTCGCCCTCAGCCGATCGCCACAATTTGACCGCGGCGCCGTGCGACGCGCGAAATATCCGGCCGGGAGCGCGAATATTCGCGCATCCGTTGCCGTGATACCACGGGGCAACTATTTCTACCGAGACAAACTAGGCAGGTGGCGCTGAAATCAGATACAGCAAGACCAGGGCTGAACGGTCGCGGCGGAGCAACGCTGCCGGACTGAAAAAGTAGGACTTTCAACGCTGTCGTTCCATTGCCCCGCTGCATGCGGGTGGCGCGACAGACGGGAAACGGGCTGAGGCATGGAGAGGCATACAGTCACACACGACCGGTTCCCGCCGAAACGCGGACGGCTGCGTGCACGCGCCGTGGTTGCACTGATCGCGACCGCGCTTCTCTCCGCATGCCAGTCGGTGATCGAGCAATCCTACGAGCCGACAGTTTCGCCCTCGTCCAATCCGCAGATTGTCGACGAGGTCCAGAAGAACGATCCGCGCGCGAAGATGGGCGCACGCGAACATCCGCGCATCGTCGCAAGCTACGGCGGCGAATACAAGGACGCGAAGACCGAACGGCTGGTCGCCCGCATCGCCGGAGCGCTGACCGCCGTCTCGGAGAACCCGCAACAGTCCTACCGCATCACCATCCTCAATTCGCCGGCGATCAACGCCTTTGCGCTGCCGGGCGGCTATCTCTATGTCACCCGCGGCCTGCTGGCCCTTGCCAATGATGCCTCCGAAGTCGCCGCCGTGCTCTCGCACGAGATGGCGCACGTCACCGCCAACCACGGCATCGAACGTCAGCAACGCGAGGAAGCGGAAGTCATCGCCAGCCGCGTGGTCTCCGAGGTGCTGTCGTCCGATCTCGCCGGCAAGCAGGCGCTCGCCCGCGGCAAACTGCGGCTTGCGGCCTTCTCGCGCAACCAGGAGCTCCAGGCCGACGTCATCGGTGTGCGCATGCTCGGCGAAGCCGGCTACGATCCTTACGCCGCCGCACGCTTCCTGGACTCGATGGCAGCCTATAGCCGCTTCACCGCCGTCGATCCGGAATCCGACCAGAGCCTCGACTTCCTGTCGAGCCACCCGAATGCACCGCAGCGTGTGGACCTTGCGCGCAGGCATGCCCGCGCCTTCGGGCCGGAAGGCACCAGCGGCGATCGCGGCCGGGACTATTACCTCGCCGGTATCGACGGCCTGCTCTACGGCGACAGCCCCCAGGAAGGCTATGTCCGCGGCCAGACCTTCCTGCACGGCCAGCTCGGAATCCGTTTCGACGTGCCGACCGGCTTCCAGATCGACAACAAGGCAGAAGCGGTCCTTGCGACCGGACCCGGTGACATCGCTGTGCGCTTCGACGGCGTGGCGGATACGGGCGGTCGCAGCCTGACCGACTATATCGCCAGCGGCTGGGTCACCGGCCTGCAGCCCGACACGATCAGGCCGATCAACATCAACGGTCTGGAAGCCGCGACCGCGCGTGCCTCGGCCGATCGCTGGGATTTCGATGTCACGGTCATCCGCATCGACACCCGCATCTACCGCTTCCTGACCGCCGTTCCCAAGGGTTCGAACGCGCTCGAGCCGACAGCGAACCAGCTGCGCAGCTCGTTCCGCCGCATGACGCAGGGCGAGGCCCAATCGCTGAAGCCTCTGCGCATCCGCGTCGTAACGGTAAGGCCCGGCGAGACGATCGCAACGCTTTCCGCCCGCATGATGGGGACGGATCGCAAGCTGGACCTGTTCCGGGTGATCAATGCGATGCAGGTCACCTCGACAGTGAAGCCGGGCGACAAGGTCAAGATCGTTTCCGAGTAAGCACGGCACCAAGGCGCATATGCTGCTGAAGGCTCCGGCCTTCGCTGCTGCGCCAGACCTCGATGTTCGAACACAGGGCAGTGCCTCGGATTGAGGTCCAAGCCCGTACGACTATGCCCCTGAGGCCTACAGCGCCGCGCGTCCTGTCAGACACGCAAAGGCACTTTGAAGTGCTGCATGGTTTTGTCCTTTGACCGGCTACGGCCAAAGAAAACATGCACGGCTAGAGCATTTCACTGTTTCATTAAAACAGCGAATTGCTCCAACTGTTTGAAATTGCGCAATTCCGGACGGAAAACCGTTTCACACTTTGGCTGGAATTGCTTGTCTTATGACATTGGCTGCCGAACAGGTCAGAACGGAACCGCT